>JAHFOH010000269.1 GCA_023266955.1 Nitrososphaerota archaeon | reverse complement strand
AACAGCTAGGGCAAAAGGCCTCACGGAGAGGGCAGTCATCTTTAGGCACGCTCTGAGGAACGCGTCCTTACCACTAGTTACGATAGTCGCCCTGGGTCTCTCAGGCATATTCGGAGGCGCAATCATCACAGAAACGGTCTTCTCGTGGCAAGGCATTGGAATCTGGCTTTTCAACTCAGCTCTGAACAGTGATTATACTGTAATGAATGTTCTCTTTTACATAATCGCGTTCGCAACAATAATCGGAAACTTTGTGGCTGATGTAATTTACGCTCTTCTTGATCCGAGGGTAAGAGTGTAGTATTGCTTGATCAGACGCTGGCGGCAAGCAAGAATAGGCAAGAGGTTCCGCGACACCTGGAAGCTTTACCGCAGGAACAAGCTCGGAATGACAGGTCTAGCAATCTTATCTTTCTTCATGATTCTTGCCGCCATAGCTCCTCTTCTAACCCCATATGACCCATACAAGGATCAAGGAATAAGTTCTGCATTAGCTCGGCCTTCCTGGTTCACGATATTCAATCCACACGTTAGTCGTGATGCCTTTCTTCTCGAAGACCCAAAACTTGCGAGATCAGACAGTTTCAAATTGTTCCGATATTCCGCGGAAATAGTTGGTACCGACATATCTCTGACATCACCTAATCATGTGGATGACCGCGTCGAATGGTCTCTTCGGAAGCAGGGGAAGGAAGTCGGTATGCTTTCGATAGCTTATGCTAGTAAGACCGAAGGTGGTTCCATAAATATTTCATTGGATAGGAAGAGTGTTCTGACCAATGAAACTATCCAGACAACGCTGTTAAGACCTTTCAATTATACCTTCGCGCCGCCCCCCAAATTTAGAGTCAACTTTCAGCTGACGACCGAAATTCCCCCAGAAACAAGGTACCGCCTTTCAGTATTCATAGTCACGCCTGAAGGAAAGAACTACAGGCTATGGGACAATGTGAACAAGTATGACTCGATTGTGCTCGGGGGAGCTGGCTTTTCGGCTAAGAATCTGACGGCACAACAATTTTCCATTGACTCCTACTCGGTCACCCCTGCTGCGAAGACGATTATTTTCGGTGACTCCACAGTAAATGCGGCCAGGAAGATCTTTGCCACGGAGGGATCATATAAGGTCGGAATGACGTTCGCGATTCGTGACACAGCAGAGACAGCTGGCAGCGTTAGGTTCTCTGTGACTTCGGTGCAGGCTAAGATCGACGGAGATGTATCTGGATATCTGGGCACCGATGAACTAGGTAGAGACATTTTCACCCAACTCATCTATGGCACGAGGTGGGCACTTTACGTTGGTGTGTTGGCCGCAATCATTGGGGTAGTGCTAGGCGTTGCAGTTGGCTCGATTTCCGGCTACATTGGAGGCATAGTTGATGAGGTTTTAATGCGAATCACCGATTTCCTGCTGGTTCTGCCATTTCTTCCATTTCTGATAGTAATAGCCATACTGATACATCCGAGCGTCAACGTGATCACGTGGATCATAGCTCTTCTTGGCTGGCCTTTCATTGCACGACTCATCAGATCAGTAGTTCTCAGCTTAAGGTCACGCTCTTTTGTTGAAGCCGCTAAGGCGTCAGGAGCTTCAACTCGCTACATCTTGATACGACACATGCTACCTAACGTCTCTCCTATTGCGTTTACACAGCTGGTCCTGTTCATACCCTCAGCAATCATTACTTTGACAGCCATCACCTTTCTAGGATTGGGTGATGCGACCGTCGTAGACTGGGGATATATGACCAGCGAAGCCTTCCGGTATGGGTTTAGGAACTGGTGGTGGATACTGCCGCCGGGGTTGCTAATAGCCCTGCTGAGCGCTAGCTTTCTTTTCGTAGGTTATGCCATGGACGAAATCCTGAATCCTAGGCTTAGAAAGAGATAAAGGAAGTTGGCGCTACTGGAGGTTAACGGGCTAAGGGTCTACTTCCATACGATTCAGGGTAGCGTCAAAGCTGTAGATGATGTGAGTTTCAGCGTAGAGAGGGGGGAGGCGATAGGGCTGGCAGGTGAATCTGGTTGCGGGAAGACGACAACTGCGCTTGCACTAATGAAACTCGTCCCCAGACCAGGTCGAATTGAATCCGGTCAAGTTAG
>JAHFOH010000091.1 GCA_023266955.1 Nitrososphaerota archaeon | reverse complement strand
GGAATAAGGTGTTTTAGCACCGAAAACGGTCCAGCGATCTTCAGGCTGAAGGACCATATACGAAGACTCTTTGACAGCGCAAAGATCTACATGATGCAAATTCCATACACTTTTGATGAAGTCATTGATGCCGCAGGGAGCACAGTTGAAGCGAATCAGTTGGATGAATGCTACATTCGACCGATAGCCTACTATGGATATGGTGAGATGGGTCTTAATCCGCTCCCTAACAAGGTAAACTTAGCCATAGCTCTCTGGCGCTGGGACTCTTACCTCGGCTCAGAGGCTGAAAGAAAAGGCGTCAGATGTTTAGTATCTTCCTGGCATAGGATTCATTCTTCGGCAATGCCCCCACAAGCGAAATCTACAGCAAACTACGCCAACGGCGCATTAGCTAGAGTTGAAGCTTTGAAATCTGGATATGATGAAGCAATAATGCTCAATATGAATGGCATGGTGGCTGAAGCCACCGGCGAGAATGTCTTCAGGGTTAAGGATAGGATATTAGCCACACCCCCAGCCTCCTCCGGCGTCCTTAGGGGGATAACTAGAGACACCGTCATTCACATAGCTAAGGATATTGGCATAGAATTTCGCAGGAACGACATATCAAGAGAGGAGCTGTACACTTCTGACGAACTCTTTCTGACAGGCACTGCCTCTGGCGTTACTCCAGTTAAGGAGGTGGATGGCAGAATAATCGGTGATGGCAGTTGGCCGATTACTGAAACGATTCGAGAAACTTACCTAGATATCGTGCATGGCCGAAACAAGAAATATTATCACTGGCTGGACTTCGTCAGAGCGCCTTACGAAAAGGCCCCAATTGTATAGGGTTAAGTGCCGACTAAACGATCCTTCAGATGACAGTTGCAGATTAAGAAGCGGACACTTCACTCAGTGATCATGGAGGATTTAGTGCATCTCCTACAAACTATACCGGACCAATCCCAAGCCAGAGCAGCAATTCAACGCTACATGAGCAGCATGCCGAAAGATTGCCCCAATCCAAACTGCTTTCATCAACCTACAGATGAGGTGTACATCTGCACAGGATACAGCGCAAGGCAACATCTTTACGCGGTAGGAAATGATGGGGCGAAGATAGCAACTAGAGTATCGCACCCACTAGTGTTGGACGCCTTCTGCCAACTGCAGATGAGGGGCAATTGTAAGGCCTGCAAAGCTGCCGGCTACTTCTACAGACGACAGACCAATGGAAAAGTGGTATTCTGCCATAACTGCGGATTCTTCATCGACTTCGAGAGAAGAACCGTAGGATATACCGAGGACTTCCTAATTCCTTCCATAGGCGAAGGTTTCTATTGAACGGCATAAGCTAGTGGTAAATTCGACTTTCTACCTTGTGAGTATCAGTTTTGAGAATCGTCTATCCAACTTAAGTGCACAAATTTCCGTTCATTTGAAGGTGTAGAGTTTGAGCGAGGCGGAGAGACCGGCAGCTGCCTACGCATTATCTGTGGTGGGCGTTGGTGTCCAGGTTTTGGCAGCCATCTTGATGGTTCCCATGGGTTTGTGGATGTGGAATGCATGGTCTGGCATGATGTCGATGATGGGAGCCCGAGGAACCAACTTCTTTCTTCCTCTAAACGGAGGTTGGATTGCTGGATGGATTGGGTTATCAGTTGCTGTAATTGTGGCATCTATAATTGGAATCTTCTGGATGAATTCTTCGGATCTTGAGAGAATCAGAACAGGATCAACTCTAGTTCTAATAGCGTCTTTGCTGGCGTTCCCTACGATGTGGGGCTTGTTCATCGGCTCCCTCCTAATGTTCATTGGCGGAATTCTCGGTCTTACATGGATGCCTAGAGCATCCAAGGAGTAGCCTTGCCATCGGATGATGGGGAAGACCTTGGGCTTTTCTCTCGCTCCAATTATTGTGAACACATGATTCCGCCTACCCTGATCCTGGTTAGGAGAGTACGGTTGAAAGAACGAAAATCAGAGCACACGTCAGCTATTGAGACCATGAAGACTGAGCATAGGGAGATAGGGAACGTAATTCCGATACTGGGTGTTTTTTCCAAGAACCTCGAAACCGGGAAGATGCCACGCGCTGAATCGTTTGACGTCCCATGGGAGGTGCTCGAGAGATCCCCAAACCCATCAATCCCTCGACGCAATAGTTCAGTTCGCTGAGCTAGAGGACTGCGATCTGATAGTCATGGGAACTAGAGGAAGAAACACTTGACGAAAATGTTGATAGGAAGCGTCGCAAGAGGAGTGATAAATAGCGCTCACTGCCCCGTGCTTGTGGCAAGGTGAAACAAATGGCAGCACTTAAGGACGTGATGACTAAGAATGTGGTGGTGGCAAAGCCTTCTGACAATCTGCTCCACATTCGGCAGCTTCTGGTTGATCACGAGATAAGTAGGGTCGTTATCGTCAACGAAAGATTCAAGCCTGTTGGAATAATCACCGATAAGGATCTGCTTCGGCACGTTACAACAGACACAAGCGGCAAAGCACTCGATGAACTACCGATTTCCACAGTTATGAGCAAACCTCCGGTCAGTGTAGCAGAATCGACAGCGGTTCATGTAGCCACGAAGAAGATGATCGACCTTGGAATAAGCTCATTGGTCGTAGTTGATGGAAATGAAACCCTTACAGGTATAGTTACGAAGACAGACCTATGCATGTTCTACGCTTCAAATGGCAGGGGAAGGCACAGAGTGGAAGAATACATGACCAAGGAGCTAGTTATGGCCCATGCCTCCCAACCAGTATTCTATGCCGCCCACCTGATGGCTACTCACAAGCTTTCAAGGATTCCGATAGTGAACGACCGACTTGAAGGGATCATAACGCTGTCAGATATGGCGGCTGTTAGTCCCGCTCTAAGCCCAAGAACAATCGTGGCAAAATCGAGACCCCTTCTGATGAAGGGAATGATAGTCCCAGCAAAAAGCGTCCATCTGCTAACGATACGGGATATCATGACTCGCGATCCAATTACGATTTCGTCCAACGCTGATTTGGCTGATGCCGCAAAATTGATGATCACCCACAGAATAAGTGGTCTACCTGTCCTAAACAAGAGAAAGCAACTCGTCGGAGTTGTCACCAAGACAGATATCGGTAAGGCTACGGCTTCTATCAGATAGTTAACGCCCAGGCGCAGCATGCTACCCAGAGCTGAAGAGAGATTTCTTGGAATCGAAGCAAGATCAATCAGGGAAATCATCTTCGGAATTGAAGATGGGCTGATAACAACACTCAGCGTCGTTCTAGGCGTCAGCGGGGCCGTAGCCGATCGTGGCATTATTATCGTCGCAGGAATCGCTGCCCTAATAGCTGAAGCCATCTCCATGTCCGCAGGAGCCTATCTTTCCACCAAATCTCAAAGGGAATTTTTTGAGCGAAAGTTAAGGGACGAGTTAGACGAAATCCGTCACAAACCTCATGAAGAGAAGGATGAGATCAGGCAAATATACGAGGCGAAAGGCTTTACTGGCGATCAGTTAGATGCGATCGTGGAACAGATTACATCCGACAGAAGACTATGGCTGAGAGAGATGGCGGCCGGCGAGTTAGGATTGATACCCGAGAGATTCGAGAATCCAGTCAGGGCTGCATCCATCTTCCTAGTGTCCTCAATGGTTGGGGTGATTCCTCTGCTGCCCTATTTGTTACTCGACGTAGCTAATTCAATTATTGCCGCAACCATAAGCACGATAATAGTCCTTTTCGCTGCAGGAGCCCTGAAAAGTAAACTAACAAAAACCAACTGGTTGAAAAGTGGATCAGAAATGATGGCCATAGGCATGTTAGCCGGAATCCTAGGATATCTTGTAGGCACCGCACTTAGAGTATCAGCCATACACTAACCAATTTCGATGGTTACGAGTCTACTTTACGCGGCAGCAGAACCACAATGCCCATGATCCTATGTGAAGATCCAACCCCTCCGCTAGGCTGCGTAAGACCGCACTGATTTTCATATTTGGAAAACGTCCACATCTTTAAGAAAGCAATCTGTTTACCCTCCTTGGTTCGAGCCTAAGTTGAACATTACAATAGATCTCGACGAAGCGGAAATTCAAGCGCTCAAGGAGTTTAGAATGAGGCATGAATTCTTTCAAGCTGTTCCTGCGCAGTCTTTGAAGTCGGTGACTAAGGGTGTTGATACCCTCTTACTGAAGGCTTCCGAAGCGGCGTTAAGTCAAGCTGATATTGATGAAATCAGAGCCGCGGCGAGAAATCGAGCTGGAAAGATCATCGTTAGGGCTTAGAGGCCTGCCTCAACAAAGAGTTCTTTCAAATTCGTCAGCCACCCTTCCGAATTCAGCGTCCGTAATTTTTCCTTCCCGCCTCTTCCTAAGCGATTCAAGTAACCATCGAGGACGAGGCCAACTTCCTACGACAGTGACTGGAAATAGTGTCATTCCGGTTGTTTGCAACTATAGCTTCCCACTAGCATTTAAACGACGACCTTCTTCAGGCTGAAGAAACCTCGCTCCTAGAGGATTAGAGTTATGGTGATAGAAAATGCAGTATAGGCAAGTTCTCAAGAAACTGAGATCGTTATCAGAACCAGCTGCCGTGAAGGGCATGGCGCGATTTGGCATTAATACAAAAAATGCCTACGGAGTATCAGTCCCAAATCTAAGAAAGATTGCCAGGGAAATAGGGACGGATCATACCCTAGCTCAACAACTGTGGGCTTCCCGTATCCATGAAGCTCGCATACTTGCGAGCATGATCGATGATCCAAAGGAAGTAAGAGAAGAACAAATGGAAGAATGGGTGAGAGACTTTGATTCTTGGGATGTTTGCGACCAGTGCTGCGGTAATCTTTTCGACAAGACGGAATTCGTGTTTCAAAAGGCGGTTGAATGGAGTAAGAAAGACGAGGAATTCGTCAAAAGAGCTGGATTCGTTCTGATGGCTGCATTCGCTGTTCATGATAAGGAAGCAAATGACAAGGAATTTGTGAAATTTTTGCCCATCATAAAGCGTGAGGCAACTGATGAGAGGAACTTCGTAAAGAAGGCAGTCAATTGGGCACTGAGACAAATTGGGAAGCGAAACCTGAATTTGAATAGGATGGCAATTAAGGCAGCGAAGGAGATTCAACAATTAGATACGAGAGCGGCCAAATGGATAGCTTCCGATGCCCTTCGTGAGCTAACTAGCGAAACCATCCAAAGGAAGTTCCGCTAGGTCATCCCGTCGACTTGCTCTCGAACGACCTCGCTGCATTAGTGATGAGTGCTAACGGGCGCGTTCTTTGCTCTCACTCAGAAATTGGTCCCTGCTTACCTGACGTGTTGCTGGTGTTCCGTTTTAGCATGCCATGACTGTTCTTCTTTGGTAGGTGTAAGTTTCACGCCCACCGTCCACAGAAAAGTCCTAGCTGAGGACTCTCCTAAGTGCTGAAATCGAGCTCGCAAGTCAGTCGCAAGTCGGTTCTGGTCTCCCTTAAACGAGTTCAGGTACTCACGAAAGGAGCTGAATTGTCCCCTAAGCCTTAGGCACTCTTGCGCGTTAGCGATAGCAGCTCTAATTTTCTTTTCGTTGCGCACTACCCCTTTATCATTCATGAGCCTCCGTACGTCTTTTTCATTAAACTTGGCTACCTTTTCGATCGAGAAGCCGGAAAATGCCTTTTGGAAGTCAGGCCACTTGTTCCGGATTACGACCCAGTTAAGCCCAGCTTGAAAAAGTGTCCTAGTCATTTGCTCGAAGTAGCCATCGTCATTCTTTGGTGACTCGACTTTCCATTGCATACTGGATGCTGACCTGAGGAGCATTGGTATTTCTACCTTCCACTATTAGTCCACGGTCAGAATCGCATGCAAATTGATGAACCCCCTGAACAAATTCCTAGCTGAGGCAACGAATCCTCCTTGGTACCCAGCCAAGGCGCCTTAGCGCAAGAAAAAATCTAGGACTGCTGCTGCACCATACAGTTTGTTTTCGCCCTGCTGCCATACGATGGATTGATTACCTTCAATTACGTCTTCTGTGATCTCCA
>JAHFOH010000090.1 GCA_023266955.1 Nitrososphaerota archaeon | reverse complement strand
TGCAATCCTCGCCAGTGCCACTGTGATCAAACCCGACCCCACGCCCATTTCAAGTGCCGAGTTTGCCGTCTGGGTTCGAACCTGCTTGGCTAGGAGAAATGTGTCTTCGGCGGCTTCATACACCGAGTACTGACTGTCCTCGCTCATTACTCTTCCCCAGAGCACTTGCGACAATAAGAGCCTCTGAAGGTTCTAGGTGCTCGATCCTTTTGGACAACAGATCCCTTGAAAGCTCTTCAAGCAGACAGGCTGCCGGACCGTGCTCCCCCTCCTGTTTTGATAGAGCTCTGAGAGCTGAAGACAACATTCTGCCTCTGAATCCGAATAGTTTCTTTAAGGCCGTTTGAATCTCCCTAGATATGTGAGTTCTCAGTCTACGCTCTATTATCATTAGAGTAGAGTTAACTTGGGGTCGAGGCCTGAAGGCTGATCTACCGAAGTTCGTCACCGCCTTTAGCTGGAAGACCGCTTGTGCAAGTGCAGATATTGCTCGGTAATTTTTAGCCCCAGCTTCGGCAATTAGTTTCTGGGCGAATTCTCTTTGTACCGTGACTACTGCTCTACGAAAGGTTTTGGAGGCAAGCCACTCTATGAAATGGGATGATTCAGAGTAGGGTAGGTTGGAAACGAGAAGATCAAAATGCCCGTCAAATTTGAAGCCGTCAATGTTCATTAGCTGCAGATTGTTGATGTGGGATAGTCTTTGGCTCGCCAGCCGATAGAATTGGGGATCAATCTCAGTGGCGATCACTTTTTTGGCGAGTTTGCAGAGATTTTCTGTCAGTTCACCGGTTCCGGCGCCGATCTCAAAGACAACTTCATCGCCTTGACACTGAACCGAATCTAAAATTGTGTTTTTGGTCTTAGGGTCAACGAGCAGATGCTGTCCGAGTCTTCGCTTCATTTCTTTACGAAGAGGCTTACTCGTGATCCTCCTGAAAGTTCCTCGACCACTCTTTTGGCGATCAGCTTAGCTGGATCTCTGAGACCTACTCTCTGTTGAAGATCGTCGAAGGTTTCGAAGGGTTTCTTTTCTCTGGCATCGATGATGGTCCTCATAAACGTCTTTCCTATGCCAGGAATCAGTTCTAATGCATGGAGCCTCGGCGTAATCGGCTGCAGCTCGTTGAAGTAGGACACATACCTTTTCTCATTATTTTTTATGATCCCCTCAACCACTTCAAGAACCTCATTTCTTGCCTGGTTTGTGAGCTCTTCATAATTCAGTTTCCCTAAAACACTGACCACTTTGGTTCTTCCCTCCTTTCCGATGCATACTCTCTCCGCCAGTTCAAAGATTACATCATTCATTGCTAACAGTTCCAGAAGGGTAAGCCGTTCTTCACCGATAGCCTGCACAATAGGCCCTTCTCGTCCTTTGATGACCGCTGACTTTCCCCTAGGAATGAAATCGAGTACGAAAGCATACTCTTCGTATTTCTTAGGTGGTAGAACTGCATTCATCATTTGCTCGTCGCCCGCTTCAAGATTCACTTAGATTCGCAGGCGCGGTGACCTAGCACTCACGCTATGGCACATGGAAAGGAAGCTGATGCTACGGCTAGGTCCAAAGTACATTTGCTTGCCAACTGGATATAGACGTCGATTAATATGTTTAAGCCTTCGTATGTCACTTTGCGGCCGTTACGAAATGACGAGTTAATCTTAGGTCAGCGTTGTCTAAGGAGAGAAAGGATTCGTTCAAGCTGCTCTGTGGGAAACAGCTTCTTCCATCCTGCTGTAAAGGCTCGAAGTTCCTCTAAGCTTGTGGGGCTGATATTTACAATCTCTATTGCCTCTATGTCTGTGAGACTGGCTTCTTTCATGAGTTTCCTTCTCAGGTCCTTCGCCTCTTTAGCCGAGAGTTTCGAAAACTTTGTGACGTAGTCTTGGGTTCTCTTCTGAATCTGATCAGCCTTTTCCGGGTCTATCTTATCAACCAGTTCCTTGACTTCTGGAATTGAGACAGGGATTCTCTTCTGCTTCTCTTCAGGCAACTGCGTGCACCTCGTGATGCGGTTTGATATGTTCCAGACGGGCGACTACGGTTTTCACCTTGTTTCCCACGGGCACGTCAACGACCAATGACCTTCTGCCCACTTCTCGGATTGTGCCCACCAGACCCTGAAATCTTCTATGAGGCATTCCTTTCACCTGAGCCGGATCGATGTGTATCACGACCTTTTCGTTCACTTGATACTCCCTCAAGAGGGGTGTGAGACCAGTCATTCCTCTTCTTCTCTTAGTTAGTATACTTCGAGTTTTTCTCCTAAAGCCTTTGGAAAGGGGCATGACTGTTTAACTCCTATGAGGCTTATGCGAGCGGACGATTCTACCCTAATTTATCTCTTCATAGGGTTTGATGCTTTGATGTGTGTGCGGAATTGACCCCTAGAGGGGGGTCAAACAGTGATGCATTTTCTTTTGAGATATGGCGGAAACTTGGATATCCTGTTTGTGATGAAGGCTTCGGAAGGGGAACCTTCCGATTATTAGTGATTTAATGGAGGATTTGCATCTTAGGAATTTGCTGAGGTCCGTTAGCAGTGGATAGCAAGTGGTGTGTTGTTGAGGTTGGTGGCGCCTGTGTTTTTGTTGGTGTAGATAGATAGGTATTTGAGGGCTGGGAAGGGGTTTTGAAGGGTTCAATTATTTGTTGTACTTTATATGTGGTTTCGAATTGGTTTGAAATGTCTGGCTGAAAATATTAGGTTTCAGACGGCTAAAGATGCAAATTTTGAGCCAAATCTGGCTGAACTTTGGAAATCTTAGTTCAGACGGCCTGTTGTTTTTGAGGATGCCTTTGTGATGGCCCTGAAACCTTGTGCTATGCCAACTGATAGGGTTATGCCTAACGCTATGTGTCCTAATGTGATGGCTGAGAGGGCTCTTCTGGAGAAGGCGTAGGCTATTAGTTGGATGTTGTTGTCTTGGGCGAAGAGGAGGGTGAGGGTTGTTATTGATATTAGGGGTATGGAAAGCCATAGGTTTTCTGTGTTTTTGCGGCTTATAATGTGGGCGTCGCCGTTTCTTAACATGTAGAGGAGGGTTAGGGTTAGGGCTCCGATTTCGAGGATTGTGTCATTTGCTGATGGGATTCCCAGACTTAGGCCGATTTGTACTGCTGAGAGAGGGAAGATGATGGGTAATGTTCCGACGATGGCGTCTGTGAATAAGTGTGAGAGTATTCCTATGGATATGGCAGCGCCTCTTCGGCTGCGTGCTGCAACAAGGATTATGGTCAGGGGTGTGAGAATTAGAAGGGAGTGGGTGAGGGTGTGATGGGCTAGGCCGAGGGGCTGCAGGTAGAGGTCGAAATCAGGTAGAATCCCCGCTAGAAAGGCTAGAGTTGGGGATACGTCGACACCTAGCCTTCGGCCGAAGAACTTGGAGAAGAGATAACCCCAGCAGCTGTGTCCTAGAAGGAACATTGTTGAAGATGGCGCCTTGGGGACAGGTCAGATTAGGCGTTTAATGAGGGCTACCTTCACCTTCTTCATGGTTCAATTATGTGACTATCGTCTGAGTTTGCGCTCAATGTATTCCTTTAGAATGTTTCGGGCGTACTGAGTTATCTCCTGTCCTTCTTGTTGTGCCATTTTGTTGAGGTTCTCCCACAGCCATTTGTCATGTCTTTTGGTTGGGTTGAAGACGAGTCTGAGTGTGAATAGTCCCCTTGGTACTGCACGCTTCAAGCCTAGTTTCATCATTTCTTGCTGCAATTTTCCTGAGATTGCGGCTTCGGCGATGCGGGCTTGCTCTTCTCTGGGTCTGCGTGTTATCTGAATGGCCTCATACATCGTTATCTCGTCTTTGTCCAGCTTCAGTTGGAGATCGTGTGGTAGCTCTAGGATGCTTAGCCACTCGCTTAGTGTGCTTTTCGGTATGCCGTATTTCTCCGAGATGCCTGCGGTTCTTCTCGGATCAGCTTCTACGAGTTTCTTGACCATTAGAGCTTTCTCTAAAGGCTTCAGGTCTTTGCGTATGAGGTTCTCGAAGAGGGAGGCGGCTTCAGCCTGGACTCCTGAGATGTCGGTGATTACGGCAGGTATCTCACGAATCCCTTTCTCCTTCATCGCCATGAACCTTCGTCTTCCTATGATAAGCTTGTATTTCTTGTCATGAGGGTCTAATCTTACGACTACAGGTTGTAGGAGATCAAATCTGTCAAGGTGGCTGGTGAGCAGTTTGTCTTGCTGGTCATAGCCGAACTCTTGATCTCGCCTAACGTTCTCGTCCGCTATGTCGATCTCGTCGATTGGAATGTTCTGAATACGCATTGACGTAATCGGCTTCTTGCCATGGTATACTTCATTTATAGGTTTGGCTCTTGGTTGGTTCGACTGTCGAACTAGCTCAAATCACAGTGCACTGGTAGCAGGAATTCGACATAGCCTAACCTGCTCCAGCGAGATGTTTCAGATATCGTAGCTTTGCTCTTCTGACCGCCTGTTCAAAGCTAATCACGCGCTCTCCCTCGAATGCGAACTTTTTGACTACTTGGCCGGTTATTCTTGCAAGTATAATCTTTGCGCCTTCACCGAACATCTTCTCAAGTAGCTTTGCGTAGAGTTCTGGGCTCTTTAGGACGAGGCGTGGATCGACGTAGAAGTTGACTGATCTTGCTGTCTGTAGTCCAAAGATGCTGTTCAGTGCCTCAGCGATAGCTTCTAGCAGGATTTGGTTGAAGGTTTTTTCTTGAGTTACCATGGCTTTCTACCTCAGGAAGCGGTATGCTCTATAGACGAGGAATGCGCCGAGTGCTATCATGGATACAGTGTGCACTGCGAGTCCAAGTAGTTGGTAGGGTGTGATGTCTATGAGTCCGAGGGTTTCTAGAATGCGGGGAATCTCGGAGATCGTGAGGATTAGGGAGAAGATGAAGAATTGTGACTGTAGGCTTCTTAAGGTGCGTACTCTGAGGGCTAGACGTGTTAATATTGCGAATGAGGTTATGACTAGGATTAGGGAAAGAGTTTCGGCAATCATGACGGCTAGAAGCTCAGCCATTTTTCATCCTCCTCTTCTTGCGTAGTAGATGCTGAATGCGAAGAGAAGTAGCCAGGAGAGAGGTTCGATCACGGCTTCACCTAGCAGTTCGAGGGTTTCGACCTCTAGGAACGCTACGAGATGGTAGATGCCATGAACGAGTATGAATGATGTTAGGAGTATTGATAATGTCTTCATGGGGGAGGGTTTGACTTTCCAAGCCATGTAGAGGGGTATGGTTGATGATGCTATGAGAAAGATAGCATTTCCTAAGTTGAGTATGCCTTCTAGGGTCAAGGAGTTCTCATTTTCCTTGGGTATTGGGGAGTGGGGTTGCAGTGCTTGCTGAGTCTATGAATGTTTTCAACGTAATTGAGGTGAATTTCAGTCTTTTATCTTTGATAGATTTCAAGCATGTGGTTGTAACATAGTGTGCCTTAGGCTGTCTATTGCTGATACATTTTTCTTGATTACGCATGAGATGATGCGCGTGTCACTATTTCCTTCTCAGCAGCTTGTAGGTCTTTTATGTTATCTATGCTTCTCCAGAAGCCGTAGTATGGGTGTGCTTGAATTTCTCCGTATGTGACTAGCTTGGGGAATGTGTATTGTTCTATGTCTCCTGAGTCTGGAAGATAGTTGAAGATTCTTTTGGGGTTGATTATGTAGACTCCTCCGTTTATCCAGACGTCTTTGAATTCGGGCTTCTCCTCGAACTTTCTTATGGTTCTGAGTTTGTCAATTACTACGACTCCGTAGGGGGATCTGTATGGGACGACGAGGATGGTGACTGTTGGATGGCTTACGTTGTGCCATTCTATCATGTGGTTTAAGTCGACATCCGTGATGATGTCTCCGTTTAGGACTATAATGTATTCATCAGTGGGTTGGAGTTCTTTGATGGTCTTCTTGATGGCTCCTCCTGTGCCTAGCGGTTCTTGCTCTATGAAGTATTCTATTTTTGTTAGATTGTAGTGTGATGCGAAGGTTTCTTTGATCTTTTCCCATTTGTAACCGC
>JAHFOH010000268.1 GCA_023266955.1 Nitrososphaerota archaeon | reverse complement strand
TACGGGTTCTCCAGCTCCGCCTTTGTCGACACAGATTCTCCTGATATTGAAAATCTGAGATGCTTTAGCGACGTGAGCGATGACAGAGCTATAATCGGTTCCAAGAGGAAACTGCTTGAGAAATAGGAGCTTGATGACGCCGTTATCTTCGTAAAGAATTGTCAGAACTGAGAAGTCTTGCTCTTTACCTAAATCTAAGCCTGCGTAGCATGGATGGCTCTGCCCTATGGTCCTAGACTTCTCAGAAAGATTCTCTAAATCATGTTCGAGTTGGAGTTCAGGGTCGAAGAAGCATTCTCTGATTAGATCTTGCTTGAAGTAGGCGTTTACAATCTCCACCCAAACTGCTTCAACCTCTCTTTGCCATTCCTCTTGAGTCATCATCTGCCTCCATTCTTGAAGAATCTCTTGACTAACTAATGGACTGGAGTAGCTGGGAAAGTGATAGACTTTGAAGCTGGGATTCATGAAGGCTTTTCTGAAGGGATGTTCGAAGCCGAAGGGTGTGCCTAACATGATTAGTTTTGAATGAGATTTTGTTAGCATCATTAGAATCTCGCTGGAAAGCATCTCGGTTGGTATTACTGAGGCTTCATCTACAATGAGGACGTCTGGATGCTTCCCCCTCAACTTGTTTGGAGAGCAGGGTAATGCTTCAATCTTCCCACTAAAGGGAGGAACAAGTTTGATGACGGTCCTAGTCTTCTTCTGAACTAGGTTTCTAAGAACTCTGCTTCCCATTATATGGGAATCGAGATAATCAAAGATCTGCATGGATTGACGCTGGCTTGATGAGGTGATGAGGATCTCAACGTTCGGAATCTTGAACAGAAACTGGCTAACTGCCTTCAAGCTTGCGACTAAAGATTTTCCCCAGCCTCTTCCGGAAGCTACAACAATCCTCTCTGACTCATCACGCAGAAGCTCTTGATGACTCGGACTATCTACAAGCCATCTTTGTCCACAGAGAAGAACTGAAAAGAAGACTGGATCATTCAGCCTCTCCTGAACTGCAGGCTGAGTGACAATCAGCTGTACAACGCCTTGAGAGTTGCTAACCTCAGCAGCGTAGTCGAGGTCTTTAGCCGCAGATTCAGCTATGGTGGTGAGGTCGCTGATGTTAGCCTGCATGTTTCACAACTCCGTTTCGAAGCTCAATCTTGTACACTCTTCTGGGTTTTTTCTGAATCAGCTGGGAGATGGCGTTTGTTATCTCCTCTGTATCTTCATTGTTAATCGCCTCTCCTGAAACTGCTTTGAGGAGAATGCCGTAGAGGGGAATTAGTGTTCCCATGTATCTGGAGTAAGCCTTTGCGTTTGCAGTTCTCTTGGCTCTAAAGCGAATTTCGTCGATGAGCTGAGATATTTCTGTTATTAATTCAGTCTTGCTTTTTCCTTTTATTGCGTCTTCCTGAACACTTAATTCAGACATTTATCCATCATTTGATAGTTGTTCCCTCTTCTACATAGTCCTTAGAAGGGGTGCATTACGTGAAGGCAGCAATGATACGCAAGTAACATACCCGTTAGCAACGGATAGCAAGGATTAGGATCGGTTATCGTGTACATTAGCAAAGACGAATAAATGGAGGCGCGAGTATTGCCGCGTCATCATGACGATTCGCCTAGTAGCTAGGTCTGACGGGTGTTGCTGGTGTCCCAGGAAATAAAGCAACAAATCGATTACTTCATCCAGATGGAAGAAGGCTTACTTCTTCAACTGCTCCAGTTACACAGGCAGCAAAGAGATGTCTCGGGTCAACTAGTCGTGGCGGGGGTATCGGAAGGTGTATAGGCATTCATGGCTGATCTATTCGACTCGTGCGATGGGAAAGGGCGCCTCTAGAACTCGTACCAACACCAAGTTAGACAGGATACAGTCGGCCATCGGGGCCTACGTCAGCGGGAACGCTTTACTTGGAGGAGCAGCGGAAATCGCAAAAACGTCATACTGCGACTTCCGCGAGATGATTAGGCTGAGAGGTCTGCTTTCTGCTAGAAGTGTAGGCTTGACAAGGAAGTAGGCAACTAGTTAGACATTCTTGAGTATCTGATCTCTGGCCTTGGAGATGGCTTTAGGCAGATATTTCTGATTAACCTGTAGGTGGATTAGAGGA
>JAHFOH010000089.1 GCA_023266955.1 Nitrososphaerota archaeon | reverse complement strand
GAAACCTATCCGGATAAGAGATTTTCCAATCAAACCTCAGCTTCACTGACTGCACTTCCCTAACACTCATCAAGAAGCATGGCATAGAACGGATAATGAGCTTCGACTCAGAATTTGATGGCTCAGTTGCAAGGATACACTGGGAGAACACACTCCACCTTAACGGAAAGCGCCTCAGAGAACCCCTTCAAGAAACATCGCGAAAAATTCTGGAAAAGGATGATTTTCAACTTAAACAAGCCAGTCAGAGATTGAAGCAGATTCGAACTTTCGCTGAACCAATGGCATTGGAATTAACCCATAGAAGGGAAACAGTTTATTAGAATCATGAAGTCGATGGCTCGTCGTGCCGGAAGATTATCTAGTGACTTCTGATCCGAAACTGTGCGGCGGCAAGCCTGTTGTCAGAGGAACACGCGTCCCATTGCAATACATTTTGGAGTTATGGGAAAAAGGCTACACAACTGATAAAATTCATGAACAATATCCAACTGTGCCCAAAGAGCTAATACCAGAGATCGTAGAAATAACCGAGAAGAACCGGGTTATCAAGATCTCATGGTAGCAGCGAAGCAAACTAATAAGCTGGTGTCAATTCTCGAAGCGTCGCTTAGTGGCTCCTAAATTTCTTATTGACGAAAACGTCCCCTTTGAGGTCGCAAAAGCACTCCACCAAGCTGGCTATGATGTCGCAACAATAACAGACGTAGCACAAGCTGGAATTAGAAACGACGAGCTTGCCGAACTATCAGTCCAAATTGAAAGAACGATTATAACTAGAGATGCGGATTTCACCCGCCTGAAGAAGGCACTGATAAAGAAACTGAAGGTTGTCTACCTTAACCTCAGCAGAGATCCTGAAGACATGGCTCGATAGTTCAAAGAAATCTATTTCCTCTCAATCCAAACAACCCCTCCAAATACCCTGTGACCAGCCGCTCCTTCTGAGCTATACTATCCACCGCCACGATGATGACAATAACTCTTACGCGAATGTTTGCAGAATTGTTCACGATAAAGGTGCGGGGGGTAGGATTCGAACATGAGAACCCCCCCAACAGTTCCCCTGTTTGGCGGGCAGGTCTGGAAAATGGCACGAGAGACATCAAATCAAGTGCAATGGATGCCAGGTGTTCGGGTCGGAAGGGATTCGTCAACTGTCCTTGACCAAATTTCAGGCTCAAACCCATGGCCTGCCAAGGTTTCGGGCTCCCTGGATTCGAACCCTTAGCCTGATGAGAGGCCTTGTTTCACAACGAAAGAGATGCCCTTATTTACTGCGGCCAACTATTTTCTCGCATATTGAAGGTAAAGGAAAGAACGTTCACATTTGTCATCAAGAAAGCGGAGGAAGGAGGATACACGGCTCAATGCGTTGAACTCCCCCAAGTACACACTGAAGGGGAAACCCTGAAAGAAGTCAAGAAGAACATGCGGGACGCTATGAACCTCACAATGGATTACGTGAAAGAGAAGGCTAAGAGGCAGAAAGGCGAAATCGTGGAGATAACTGTTCGCTGAGCCTTCGAAACCGAAATTGGAGAGAAGTCGTCAAGGCATTAAGCAAGATAGGATTCGTCGTCAAGAGACAGTCTGGCAGCCATCTGATTCTTGAACATGTGGACGGCAGATGGACCGTTGTGCCAAGGCATGACCCAATCAAAGTGGGGACCCTCAGAGGCATAGTTGAGGATACTGGTCTTACAATCGAAAAGTTTCTGGAACTTATCTAGTACCATCTGAGCAAGAAGTGAAGATGGGCCGGAAGGGATTCGAACCATATTCATGTGAGACATCCCAGCATCAAAGGGGTCTTGGCATTCAGAGTCTTCGATTAAAGCGAAGCGTGGATTAGCCCATATCTGACTCTAAGCAGTCAGAGGAGCGAAAGCCTAGCTATTCCTATGGATGCGGGGGTGGGATTTGAACTTACGAATCCCAAAAAGGGAGTTAGGGTGTGTTACGACGCAGCCGAGCGGGGCCGGCGTTAAGGATTATCTGTAAAATGCGCGAAATTCGTCAGGCGTGAAGATAAGCACATCACTATACCCAAGTTCCCGATAGTCCTCTTTGTTCCAAGTAACGAGAGCATCAGCGCTTACATTTGCATGAGAGCCGATCATGATATCCATTCGCTTCTTTTCGAGCAGTTGCACTAACCTGACTCGAGAGAGATAGAGTGCTGCCTTCTCCCCAGCGATCTTCGACATTTGCCGTGTATAGGTTTCGACTGCAATGCCAAACCTAGAGAAGACCATCTCGAGCTCTGCGAGAGCCTTCTCGCTGTTGTCAGCTGAGTATGCGCCGGTATACAGCTCGTGGGTAACTATGGGAGAGAGGATAGGTGTGTGGTTCAGTTTTAGCAGGTTCCGAAGGAATTCAGCAGACCTTTTGTGTCTTACAGCTCTTTTCCTCAAGGCGTCGATCATGACATCCGCGTCGACGGCAACTCTCACTCTTCCCAGTCACCGCGGAGGCGGCGGACGATCTCGTCGGTAGAGATCTTACGTTTACCGAATAGCCTCTCGTAGGCGCCGTCAAGGACCCCGGATTCAAGGAGGTCGACTGCCTTCTCAACTGGCTTCAAGATCACAGATACCTCGGAGCCCCTTTCCCTAAACTCGACTTTGTCCCCCATCTTAACGCCTAGTCTCTCCCTGATCTTCCTAGGGATCGTAATCTGGTAGTTGCGGGTAACCTTGGTTTCATTCATCTAGGCGCTCTACGGTTACTAGAAGGTTGTATAAGGTTTACTAGGAGGAGCCCGGCCCCTCTGCCGTATTTCGTGTCCCCTGTTGCAACATCTTTCAGCCCAAGGAGTTCTCTGTAGAACTTCAATGATCTTCTGAGGCCCGTTGCTCCAATCCCGAAGTATTTCAGATGCACAAGAACCATTATTCATTTCGGGCCATAGAGGCGCGCTGGCGTACTTGTGAGCGCTATGCGAGATGATTGGTGCGGGGGGTGGGATTCGATCACCAGTTACCCCGTACGCTTCCCCTTTCTGGATGGAGTTGGTTTCTAGTGGTAGGGTACCTGCTCTGGACCCGATTAGAAATCGATCCTTTCCGGCTGGAATAGCGTAGGAGCTTGCGGCTTTCGGCTAGCCTAGAACCGCTTCACTACCACTCAGTCTTCACCGCATCTCCAATCGCCCTGTCGGTAGTTATCACAATTGAGCTTGTCTCTTCAGCTAGGGAAGCAACCAAGGAGTCGAAGTAGTCCATCCCTCGCCTCTGCAATTCTAAGGCAGAATGGATAGATAAAACTGAATTCGGAATTATCTTGGATCCCGGCATTCTACTTTCGAGGGCACGCCACGATATTTCCCGTTCTGAGTAGTTGTATCCTCTGACCTTCATGACGAGATCCGCTTCAACAAGAGAGGTCATTGGCACGAAGACGTCATCGTCAGAAGTAATCTTGCTTATGTGTTCCACAGAACGCTTGTGTGCTTTATCTTTAGGGTTGAGGAAGCCAATTATGGCTACTGTATCAATGAGTTTCATTCTTTGCCTTCATAAATCCAAGAAGATAATCAGTAGCTTCGTGCTCCTCCTCACTCCAGCCTGCCAGCTTTTTTCCCCCAATCTCTTGAGCCTTGGTCGTTAGTATTTTGGGGTCAGACAACTCTACTCTCCCCACACCACTCGCCCTGACGACAAGCTTCGTATTGAAACCTATATGCGCCTCCTCCCTTATCTTCTTTGGCAGCACGAGCCTGCCTTTTTCATCAATTGAAACTGTCTCGTTCACGATATCTGCGTGGTAATCCCACTATTTAAGTTAAGTGGGAAAATTCGACGAATCTGCCCCGGGAGTGCCACCATGGTGCGGGGGGTGGGATTCGAACATGACAACCCGGGATATTGGAAGTAAGTGAATCGGCCTACATTAGCATTGAAGAACTTCTAGAGAATCGCACCGACGTAACAGAGAATGGAAGCTATGCCTCTTCACATTTCCAGGAGCCGGAATTTGAGCTCAGATTGAATAGTAGAATCGTTATTTCAACCGAACCCTAAAAATTGAATGTACGAGAAAGATGATGACGCTTAGATAGTTCTTCTTCGAATCTCCCTGACTCTGTCAAAATGTTTGTCGGTGGAGATTATGGCTTCAGCATTCTCGTGTACTGCTGAGGCACCGTGTATCGAGTCTCTGGGATCAAGCTTGTACACCCTTATTAGCTCAAGTGCCGAAGACAACAGTTCTCCGTCGACATCTACAAGCGTCAAGCCGGGCATGTTCAAAAACGCCTCCCCTGCATTAACGGCATCCCCGATACCTCTGTACTTCTTGACTGCCCACACAAGTTCATCGAAGGTCAAGGCCGATGAAGCTGCTGGTGACTTACCCCGCTGCACCTCTCTTAGGAGGGAGCGGGCTCGTTTGCCGATATCCTCTCGATCTAGCGCGGCATAGATGAAGACGTTTGCATCAAGGTAAAGCAATTCATCTTATCCTTTCTGTGATCTCTCCTTGGTATAGGTGAGGTGATATGCGTCTGACCGACGGACCATTCATCGCTATTCTCTCCAGAATAGCGGCGGTGTCGCCCTCTGGCTTTCTTAGCACTACCTTATCGCCCTCCACCTTGAATATAACCTTCGAGCCCGGATGGATCTTGAGCGCCTTCCTTAACGCTCTGGGAATTACAACCTGGCCCTTCGGTCCCACCCTCATCTCTTCTTCAATCATGTCTTACTGAGAGTTAGACATCTGTATAACCTGGATTTATACCTTGCCCGTATGATGCTACCGCTAATGGTGCGGGGGGTGAGAGTTGGACCAAGCATGCTGGGCTCAAACTCTATGCTGCCTGTCCACATTTGATTGAACGACGAACCTTGAGTCGCAGCTGAATGTTATTCAGCGGGCCCGGTGGGAGTCGCACGGAAAACCGTGCTGGAATTGGGCCCATGTCAATGATTCGATTTCTGTGACCTGCGCGCATACGCTATTTATGGAATCCTGCTTAGGGACCCAAATGGTAGCGGGTTCGGTGGGATTCGAACCCAAGAATCAAAGTCTGGCCGGTGAGATTATCTTGAGGACCTTCTTCCCCAGCCGTATCTCCTCTAGCGAAAGAAGGGATTTGTCCATGGTCACGAGGGCTTTCACTTCTCTCGAGAGCAGGAAAGATGCCAGTATCAGTGCATCCCTACCCCCGAGGGAGTGCTTGAGTGCAATTTTCAGACCTCGTTCAACCGTGACTGAGCTGACCGGAATGCAGAGAGCCAGGTTCATGTAGTCAAGCAATACTCTGACTGTCTCTTCAGGCTCTCTCCTGAGTTTGAAGACAGAAGTATGATAGGTCTCATGAAGCACTGTCGGATTTACTGCATGATATTCCTCGGCAAGGAGCTTCGTTGCTTTGTGGTCAGGATGCTCCGGAACTAGGTAGGGCACTAGTACGCTGGAGTCTATTCCCAGATACTCTTGATCTCTTCTGGGGTTGGCCAATGTTCAACTTCGCCCTCCCTCTTTTTCAAAGTCCCATACAGGTCGGATAGTTTCTTTGCCCTTCGCTTCCTAAGCAGAACAGTGTCGTCAACGGCATCAACGACCATCTCTTCCCCAGGCTTGAGGGAAAGCGCCTCCGCAATTTCCTTTGGTATCGTCGCCCTTATGCTGTTTCCTATTTTCTGCAACTTCACCGTTGTTGCCATAGTTCAAGATATACGAGCTGGGATATACTTAAGAGTTGCTTGCGACACGGTCATTTCAAGGTCGGAAACGGTAGACCAAGTTTAGAATGTATTGCGGGAGGTGGGATTTGAACCCACGAACCCCTAAGGGACGAGGTCTCCCCTAGGGCGGTTAGCAACCTGAGCTTCGCGTCGACGATCTCGCGCCTTTGACCAGGCTTGGCAACCCCCGCAATTCAATCCAGATGCTATAAAGATGATAAATCGTTTGCTCAGCAAGCTCAATTCCAAAAGTTACAAACAACCCTATTATAGAGTCAAGACCCACGAGTTAAGCCGAAAGTCCTCAAGGTTTGGTGTCCCTTTACCTTTGGTGGA
>JAHFOH010000088.1 GCA_023266955.1 Nitrososphaerota archaeon | reverse complement strand
CTTGTAGCGACTCGGAAAGAGCACTCTTTACATCAAAGAAGTGCAAGGATTTCGAAAATGGTCGGGATAGACGTATGAGCCAAAACCGCTTTTCAAACCTGCATAGATAGCGAGTGAAATGAAAAAGAATATGTGATGATTGAAGAATCAAGGATCGGAAATTCTCAGTAAATTGCGCCCAAAACGCCGTTCGAACTCTGGCCTAGGAAGCTGGCGTGGTGGGATTAGCAACCGTAATTTGCTGGTAAAATATCGAAGTTAGATGCGGAGGGTGGGATTTCAGCACTGATTTACCGGTAAATCACCGGCTTTTTCCTTGATGCCTTTGAGACTATTAATGGCGCATCCTTCTTGAATGAGCGCCTAGCTCCGAGGATCTCTATCCCCATGATTTCGCCATCATCAGAGAGGTCAACAACCACATTCTTGGATATCTCGACGCTCTTCCAGTAGTCCTTACTCTTCAGCTGTATTCCAAGAACATCCTCTTTCCCGTCGTACCAGATCTCGCTCATCTTATTCCACTAATCCAACCAGTACGCCGTTATAATCCTATACTTTCTCGGGCCTTTTACTCGGTAGAAGACCTTGAGCGTTCTGCCCGACTGGGGAACACGCAGGGTTGAATTCAGTACGCCCTCCCATCTTGCATCCTTTACTCTGACCCACGAGTAATCGTGAGAAGTACAACATCGTCGGCTATGCCTGGGTCTTTACTTCCTCTTGCGCTTCCAATGTTCTGAGGTCTCTAAGCTCACACTTACTCACTCTTCCTACTTGGCTCAAGCTCATAAGCACAACCCTGAATTTTTTGATTTCAGTGTATACCGGCAAAGTAGTGCGGGGGGTGGGATTCGAACCCACGAACCCCTAAGGGATGGGAGATCTGAGCGAGTTGCACCTCAGTCCCACGCCGTTGGCCATGCTGGGCGACCCCCGCGCAAGACGAGCCGGATTTTGCTTTTCTAAAAACTCTTCTTGGTTGTTCGTTTGTTACTCAGATTTAAAGGAAGGATTTCGGGAGTGGTGGAATTGAGTGCCGGCGTAGCTCAGCCTGGTAGAGCACTCCGTTCAGGGCTCAGGTGCCTCGTAAGCACGGGGTCGGGGGTCCAACTCCCCCCGTCGGCTCTCTTACTTTGAAATTAGTTTCGTTAGACTGAAAGGCTTTGCCAAGACCTGCTTGTGAGCTGATTTCCATTGCTGTCTGCCCTGAGCCGCTGATAATACCCGTATTTGGTGTGGTGTTCGGGTTTATGTGACCTAACTTGTTGCCTAACTTTGGGGCATCGGCGAACCATTCAGTTTTCAAGATAGCACTGGCGAAGGTTTCACCCGTCACATCTCTTTACTCGATGTCCGAAGCATAAGTAGCCCCAGTGCTTGGCCCACTTACCCTAGCACCGTAACCCAGCTCATGGCCTTTGGGACAAGCTTCGTTTTTTTGACGGTCTCATTTTGCCATACAGTATGGTTAGGTTAGATTAGCGAATAAATCACATCCGAAGTAGTAGATACAGGTGATCCTCCGCGACAGCTAGAGAAGAAGGTCCTTTAGAAAGGTCCACCCGAAAATTCCTGAATACGCATAGAGCACGTTCAGGATTACCTTTCCACTGACCGAGGCTGCGAGCGCCTTAAGTTTGGGATACTTCATCATTCCAAGCGGGAACCAAACCAGGTCATCGGGCGTAAGAGGGGTGGCCGCTAGTACGAAGATAAGGAAGACACCCCACCGATCCACCCTGCTTCTCCACCTCTCCATGGTCAGTCGCTTTGATTCGGGGAGGATACGCCGTCCTCCTAGTCCGATGAAGTAGGCGATAAACTGGCCGAAACCGGCGCCTACCCCAGCCAGCAGGCCGACTATGAGCGGGTTGAGCCGTGTGCTCAGTATGGGCACTACGATGAAGGAAGGGAAGATGGGCGTCGTGAAGGTACTCGAAGAAAGGAGACCAGAGACCAGGGCTCCTGTGTAGCCTAGGTCGAGAATTGCGTTTAACAACTTCGAAAGGCTGTCGAGGAGCCAATTGTACATAGACACGGTAGCCCATCCCTAGCCCAGCTCTTTTATCAAATTGCTGCTATTATTTCCGAATTGAATTTTCCCCTCCTCTGGGCGCAAGCCTACTTCCACTCTTTTAAGCCGCAGAAGCTTCTCTTTGAACGAGTTTGTCACGTATTTTCTTATGTCAGCCTTGCAGAGAGATTTCTGCAATGCCCTGGTACTGACATTTGTCCCTTCACTATTTCTGATCTCAGTTCATCTTCAGGCTTACCATCGAAAGACCTACTACCATTTCTTTGCTTCCGGATATTCGTGGTTACTTTCGATTTCTCTTAGTTGTCCATTTAGTTTTAATGAAAGTCAGAGATATGCTCCTGTGATACACTATCGCTCAAACATCATTTGATCAATGTGCCATCTTAGCAGTTCGTTCGCATTCAGTTGAGTTTGTTCGAAGGATAACTCGTAACAGCGTTACCTAACTTAAGATAGTTGAGCAGAACCGAAAAGCACTGAGAAACTTCTGCACCAAATGAGCACATACTTGTAATGCGTTAGGTCGACATCTGAGGGAAGTTGGTAGTGCTGATCTCCAACGTTACCCTTCAAACGACCGAGGTCGACTACGTCTTTTGCAGAGGCATCCGTGGTTAGGTAGACAAAGAGGTCGGGACCGTTGATGGTTTTGAAATCGGTGAAGCTAGCGATACGCGTTCCGTTGGAACTGCGTAATATTGTCGCAACTCCCGAAGTCTTGTGGAAATCATCCCCATTGACGAATGTCCCTGTTGCTACGATGACAAATTGCTGGCCAACGATTCCTTCAAGTCGTTCGTTTACCTTGACGTTGATAAAGAGAGGTGAGGCAAGCCAGTACACAATGGGTGTGAGAACCACTAAGGAAATAATGGTTGCCAGAACAATACGCCTCAACTAGAACAGGTCGATTGAGGCGAATGTGGTAGATAAGCGTTCATATAACTTTAGTCGTCATAGATGTTACGACCTGTTACATGATAATTTTTTACAAAAAGGCGGTTTAGCTTGACTGGTAGATAGGGAGGATATCTCTACGAAACAATAGAGCTACCGAGTATTACGTAATACTTTACTTTGTCCGTTCGGAACTAGGTAATTCGCCCGCTTACCACACTTGGCTAGCTCTTGTGAAGCTCAGCTCCAAATTTTTCAATCTCATTTGCCAAATTAAGCACGTCGTCCTTTGTGACAGATTGCTTGTAACCCTCGTGCTCCAGCTTGTTTCTGACTATTCTTAGAGTGGCGTATCTATAAAAAGATAGACTAACTTTTCGTTTCTCCTTCTCTTCTATCTTACTTTCAAGCAAGTCAAGAACTGGGGTTAAGGCCCTCTTCTCTCGAAATTTGCCTTGAAGTTTCTTCCTCGACGCCTCCGCCGGCTCTCTTACTTTGAAATTACCTTCGCAAGACTGAAAAGCTTTACCAAGAATGGCTTGTGAGCTAATTTCCATTGCAGTTTGCATGAGCCGCTGATAATACCTGTATTTGGTGTGGTGCCCGGGGCTTATGTGAGCTAACTTGTTACCTAACTGAAATGCATCGGCGGAACTAGTTCCGAAATCCACCAAAGGAGGATGAAATAGTTTATGCTTCCGCAACGACAATTTGACGAGTTAAACTTCTAGTTGCAACCCTTACGAGTGATCTAGACCCATCCGAGCCGTCGGAAGAACCAAGTCATTAAGAGTGCAGGAACTATCATAGCTAGGAGGAGAATAAGAAAACTTGTGTACGGACCAAAGAAGCTCAAAGGTCCTGACGAGATACCGCCAGGTAAGGGGATGTTCATTCCGTAGATGGTTCCTATTGTTGTGAATGGGATGGTAATAGTAAAGACTATTGTAAGGACTGCGAGAACCTTATTTGTTGTTTCTGTACTAAGAACATAATCTGTGTCAATGTAGATTTCTATCGTTTCCTTAGCTTCCTCCAATACCTCCCATGCTTTTTCGATATGATCTTTGACATCGCCTAAATATATCGAGAGGTCTTGCACTCCAAATTTCTGTGTTTTTATGCCCAGCTCAACTATAAGCCTCCTTAATGGTGAGACAATTCGCTTTAGGTCGCCTATTTCGCGCCTCAATCTGCTGACTTCACCTGCTGCGGACACCCTTGCGTCGAAGACCTTGTCCTCCACTTCATCAAGGTCGGTCATGATATTATCCAGGATGGGAAAGAGGTCGTTCACTGATCTATCAATTATGTCGTAGAGTAGGTGGGCGGCCGATCCTTTCAAGTCGCCGTGAAGCGCATCAGTTTTGCTTGCGTGAAAAATCTCTCTTACGGGTTTGAAGTCGCTCGAATGCAGTGTGACCAAGTAATCCTTACCCAAGAAGATGGATATCTGATTGGAAACGATGCTTCTGTCCTTGTTATTATAGTTGGGAAAGTGAAGTAGAACGAATAGATATTCTTCATGCTCATCTACCTTTGTTAGTTGTCTCTTCGAGAGGCAGTCGGCAAGGTTAAGTGGGTGGAATCGATAATTGCGGGCTAGAACATCAATTTCATTCTGAGTGGGATCTTCTATGTCTACCCAAGTAATCCCCTCATAATTCATCGATTCAAATCTTCCCTTCTCTGTCTTCACTGCATTCTACCTCATCGCGACTACCCTACGGTGAGTTTTTCCCTTTTTTTTAGTTTATCCTATTTGTTCCTCCGACCTTGTGACGCCAGCTTGGTCATCGTCATTGAATGTGGGCGGACAGGATGGGTAGCTAAAATTCGTAAAACCCTGTCCGATTTCGGATACGGTTGAGAGCTCATACACAATCAAGCTTCTCTGCGCGAATCATGTTCGCTCATGACTGCCCATTTCATATTCGCCTGCGTGATCTTGAGTTCATTTCTTTCCAGAACTCGATATGTCCCCTCAAGGACTAGACTGTAGAGAATTGGCAGACCCAAGAACGCCGAAAACGGTATCATTGGCTCACGAGCTATTGCTATCTCTGATATTACAAGAAGAAACATCGGCAATCCGCCAGCAAGACTGAGAAGCACCCCATACAACAGGCCCATCTTGAGTGAAGGTCCAAACCGTCTTCTGAAATGGGTAAAGAATATGGCCGGGAGCAAGCTCAGCAATGTGCCTGTCCCGAAGATTGCAAGCGTACCTTCAATCGTAAACCTTGGACTCAAGCCCGAAGACAAAGCAACCCATCTCATCATGAAGCGCATGACTGTCCCGGCAAGGATGGCTCCTACGACGGAGATGACAAATCCATGAATAACCGCCCTTCTTCCAAGCGAGGACCAAGTGAAGGTAACAGCAGAGCCAGAAGCCACCAGCACAGCCAGTAGCGCCAGTGGATTTGCCAAAGCAGCAAAGAGTCCGAACAGGACCAAGCCCGTCAATATCCCGGCCAAGCTGATTTTCCTTGGTACATTCATCCCGAATACTGTGAAGAGAATAAGCAACCTATTAATCTGCGCGATAGTGGTTTTACCAAGTACCGCAAAAAGGTTGTGAAGGCCGAGACTAATGGTATTGGGATTTCCAATCGCACAAATCTCTCCATAGCTTGCAAAATTCCTCCAACGAGGTGCTTCGAAGTTCCTCATAGCAGTTACACGAATGATTCCCTTAACGATTTGGAGAATATCTGGAGAATCAGTTATAAAGCGGCTATGTGAAGTTCTCCTACGATACCAAACTGAGAAGTGAGATGTTACGAATTTCAACCGAGAGGCAATAGCATCAATACGGTCAGTCTGGGAGCGCGCTCTGTCAATGTTGGAGGAATGCGAAATTGGTTGAACTTGTTCCACTTTCTCTGTCCTTTGCGATTGGCGTGACCTGCTCGCTGATGGCATGTTGTCTGGGCATCTATCCCGGCCTCTTCGCTTACCTCCAGTCCAACGTCCAAAACCCGTCTCGGTTGCGCGCAGGGCTGCTCAGCCTTGGATTTGCATCGGGGGTTCTGTTGGCCGTGCTGGCGGTCAGCACCGTGTTCGTGATTCTCCAGCTGGAACTGATGGG
>JAHFOH010000267.1 GCA_023266955.1 Nitrososphaerota archaeon | reverse complement strand
GAAGTTGGTTGACTATGCAAAAGACGCTGTTGACTCAGCTCTCAAGGAAGGGGCCAGTAGGGTTGCTGGTGCTGTGAGTGCTTATGATGAGGAGTTTGTCATTTCAACTTCTGCTGGAGCTGAAGCAAGTGATCGTAGAACTAGGATTCTTCTGAACGTCAGGGCTTTTGCAGATAGTGATGCAAGCGGTCAGGGTTTATCCTGTGCCTCCAACCTTGATGATTTTGATCCGCAGGAGGCGGGCGTTACTGCTGGAAGGTTGGCGAAGGATGCAGTGAATCCTAGTGTTTGTGAAGAGGGGAGGTATGATGTCATCATGAGTCCTACTGTGGCTGCTTCAACTATGGGTAATGTGGGCTATTTTGCTTCAGCTTTTGTTGTTGATGCTGGCCTCTCCTTTCTCGTGAATAAGGTTGGAAGTAAGATTGCTGTTGAAAACTTGGCGTTGAGGGATGTGACTACTACTCGAGATTGTGTTGAGGGGAGGACCTTTGATGATGAGGGTGTTGCTACTGGAGACAATCATATTATTGGCGAAGGCGTTCTGAAGAGCTATCTTCACAATTCAACTACGGCAAAGATTTTCAAGACTAAATCGACGGGTAATGCTGGTTTTATTGAACCTAAAGCTTGGAACCTGATTGTCGAGCCTGGAGACTATACTCTTGACGAGATGCTTAAGGAGGTTAAGAGAGGTATCTATGTGACGAACAACTGGTATACGAGATTCCAAAATTATCGTGAAGGCGAATATTCCACTGTTCCTCGTGATGCCGCATTCCTGATTGAAGATGGTATGATAAAGAAATCTATTGCTGGCATAAGGATTAGCGATTCTCTTCCAAGACAGCTTTTGAATATCCAAGCTTTGGGGAGGGAGAGGAAGTGGGTTAAATGGTGGGCTGAAGTTGAGACCCCAACTTTATGTCCTGCTATGTTGATTAGGGATGTTCCTATAACTAGGGCTGCTGTTTAGGGTTTTGTGTGTGCGGAATTGACCCCTAGAGGGGGGTCGGAAGCTGAAAATGGAGCAGAGAAGATTAGCCTTACCACAGTATCAACCTTTAGTCGCTCAAATGAGTGAACAACAGTACGAGTATCGGAATCCTAAGACAGCCCATGAAAGAGTGCACCTACGCTCCTATCATCCAACGAATGATCATGACGACCGATTATGGAGCTTGGCATTAGCTTGCTGGGCTGCAAAGAATGGCCAAGCAAGTTTCAGGATTTCTGGAGTGCCTAAAATTTTCTAACCTTTGTACCCTGATAACCTTAGGCTTGAATGAGGATTGTTACCCGATAAAGATGACATCTTCGATGTCCTTAAAATGAGAGTCTCCACTTACGACCTGAGCCGCACGTGACCTAGCAGTTGCAAGGATTACAGAATCCGCCAGAGGCCAATCCTTAATCCTCTTCCTCATGAAGAAGTCAGTCTCGCCTACCTTCAATGCTAAAGGAGAGTCTAGAGGAATCGTTTGTGTCACAGATTCTACAAAGGCAAAATGGCTCTGCATCTCTCGTTCAGTTCTACGCCCAGCTTCAATTTCTCGAAGATACCACCTCCGCAGCTCTGCTAAGACTACCGTCGGGGTTAGACCATTCCCATCCTCTATGTACTTCTTGGCCCTTCCACCGATTCGCGAACCCAGAAGATACTCTACCCAAGCATACGTATCAATCACGAACCTAGAGTGCATGGTCAGCTTCACGCTCCCTCACGAACGGACGGGAACCCTTGCAAGCTCCAAAGAGAGATTTAGGTAAGCCAGTCTTCGACTTTGCCAGCGTCCTAATCACCTCATCGTAGCTCCCTAGGCCCATATCTCTCTTCAGTTTCTCGAGAAGCCGCCGAGTCTCATCACGAACCTGTACAGTCGTAGCCATTGCTATAGTGCTATAGCACTATGTCTATAAGTTTTTGATAAATAGTGGCGGAGGTCAAATGAAATACTAATAGATGCTGAGAAATAGTTCGATCATCTACCTCACAACAGTCGGCAGAGGTACTGGACTTCCAAGGAAAGTGGAACTCTGGTTCGCATATCATGAGGGTGGAGTCTACTTGTTAGGACATCGAGACTCCAACTGGATTCGCAATCTCGTAGCTCAGCCACATG
>JAHFOH010000087.1 GCA_023266955.1 Nitrososphaerota archaeon | reverse complement strand
CAAAGGTAATAGCTCAGCTCTCTTAATAATTCCGCGGACCTGCCTGAGCGGTCCACACTATTTTTTTGAAGCGTTAAGTCTCCTTATGTCTCCTAGGAGCTAAGAGAATCCTTCAGATATCCTTAACTTTCTCGATGACTATGTTCAGCTGCGGCTAACTTTGTTCACTAGTTCTTCGTAAATGCTGAGGGTTTGCTTGGCCGCTTTTTCCCATGTGAAGAATTCTTGAACTCTCTTGCGCCCATTTTTTCCCCATTGTCTAGCCCTTTCCATGTCTCCGAAAGCTTCCTTAATGCCCCAAGCTATGTCAGACGGTTCCTCAGGATTCACATGCACACCACATTGATCGGGTCCTGAAGGAACAACCTGTTCCCTAAAGCCGACGACACCTTTTGCGCCGACTACAACCGGCTTCTCCATGGCCATCGCTTCCAGACTGACTATGCCGAAAGGCTCATACGACGAGGGGAAAACACAAAGATCTGAGGCAGCGTAGTGAAGAATTCTCTGCTCCTCCGGTATGAACTCGAACCTGTATCTAACCCTCTCACTTATTCCCAGTCTATTAGCTAATTCAACAATGTCTTTTTGCAGTTCTCCCCTGCCAAGAATTACCAACACAACTTTAGGATACGCTTTGAGAACTTCAGGCATAGCCATAAGCAGATTACTGACTCCCTTCACTGGAGTTAACCTTCCAACAAACAGTATCATCAACTCATCGTCTTTAACGCCGTATTCCAACCTAATCTTCCGCACCTCCTCAGTCTTAACGCGTTCAGGCGAGTATCTCTCAGGATCAATCCCGTTCCAAACCACGTCAATCTTCTCTACAGACCATCCATGTACAGCTAAATCCTGTTTCATCAGATGGCTAACCGTTACAATTCTATCAGCAGCTTCTGCAGCTCCATCCTCCAGCTTTGAAACTGCAGCAGACCCCGCTCCTAAAGTTCTCCCCCATTCAGTAGAGTGCACGTGGAAGACTGCTGGCATCTTTGAGTGATTGTGAGCCATCATTCCCGCAATGCTGCTCAGCCAGTCATGAAACGAGATGACGTCAAACTTGTACTGCTCTTTATGGATGAGTTCATTCAGCAGCTTGGTTGCCGATAGAACATTATACATGAAGATGTCGCTGAAGAATTTCACGCCTGCACCCCATTTTCTAATATCCTCATGAACTAGCAGCGTGAAGACTCTTGTTGCATCCGCAATTAGAGGACGATGAACCTCAACTCCCCCTATCAACTCTCTCACCGGCAAGTTTCCAGGGTTAAGGGTGAAGACTGACACATCATGTCCTAGCTCCACGTACTTTCTGGTAATGTTCTCAGCATAAGTTCCGAGTCCACCGACTAGCACCGGTGGATACTCCCATACAAAAAAGGCGATTCTCAAGGGAAGTTGCACTGCGATGTGGAGGCTAAACTACTGTCCGATTCATTTGACGCTCTTAAACCTTGGGGAGCTGATGAAGTGGAAGAGGCTTCCATTTTCCAGCTTGGTATTCGTCAAGAACCCTTTTGTAAACCTCCTTCGTTCTTTCAGCAATTTTTTGCCACTCAAACTCGGAAACAACCTTCCGATATGCGGCTTCCGAAAGTCCCTTAGCATATGACGAATCCTTAAGCAATCTAAGTACGCCCCACGCTATTGATTCAGGGCTCGCATACACCGTCACTCCTGTCTCCTCATCATCGATTATCTCCCCTAAACCCCCAGCCCCTGTTGTAACGATTGGGGCTCTCGCCGCCATGGCCTCAAGTGCTACTATACCGAACGGCTCATAGAGGGAGGGAATTACAACGACATCTGAGACTCGGAATAATCCCAGCACTGTTTCCTCGTCGAGGAAGCCCGTTACGTATGCTCTAGTCTCCAATCCAAGTTCTTTGACTCGTTTGATGAGCTGTTCCTTCATGTAGCCTTCACCGACGATGACGAATTTAGCGTTCACTTCCTTCAGAACCATCGGTATGGATTCGACGAGAAGGTGCGCTCCTTTTTCATATACGAGTCTTCCTACAAAAAGTACTAGTCTCTCATCAGCGGAAGCGAAGCGTCTTCTGATTCCATCGAGGTCGACCTGTCGTTGAAACTTTGACGCATCTATGCCGTTTGGGATGACTTCGATGTTTCCTAGGGGTGTCCCAAGAATAGAGTTAATGTGAGAGGCCATATAGTTGCTGCAGCAGATTACTCGCCAAGCCTCCCTCGTTAACCAACTCTCGAATGAGTCAATCATTCTCTGATAATCCGTGTGAAGACCATTCCTCCTTCCGTATTCAGTCGAATGAATCGTAGCCACAAGAGGAATTCTAAACAAATGCTTTAGCGCAACGGAGGCGTTCGCAACAAGCCAATCATGCGCATGCAGCATGTGAATTCGTTCTCCCTCCTCCCTAAGAATTTCAGTTGCCTTCACCTGAAGGTTCACATTCATCATTGAAGTCCAAGTCGCGAAGTCAGGGCTGGCGAACTTGTATGAATCAATGCGATAAACCTTCACGCCATTAATGGTCTCGTATTCCTTCGCGCCGGGAAAATCACAGGTGACGACGAAGACTTCGACTCCCAAAGCCGAAAGAGCTTGCGAAAGTTCATGAACGTGAGGAGCAATCCCACCAATAACCCTCGGAGGAAACTCCCAACTAAGCATCATAACAGAAAAGTCACCCATTCCCAATCGCCTCGCCGTATACGCCAAGAGTTCTCTGTACCCAATCGGAATCGTCGCTAGGAATCTTCCGGATCTTGTCTGTCGGTACACGGTGTATTGCTGTCAAGTCTGACATAACCCGTTCAGAACGTGCTAAGACAATTTTGGCTTCATAGGCCCCTAGCCACTCGATACTTTTGATCCCGATGCTGAGAGGATCCTCCGGGTTGAGTGACCGATGATCTTCGAGACTGTAAGTCGTATAGATGATTGGCAGGCCGAATGCTTTCTTCGCTGCCACTGCTGCTACTACACCATGCCATTCTTGGACATCGATCAAGTCGATTTGGGGAGATGCGGGGGCATAGACTGCGTCTGCAACTGCCCGCTGAATTTCAGAGGACACGTTAAGCGTCCACGTCAGTATGTTTATGTGAGGGCTTACGGGATTGGAAACCCTCCGGACTTGAACGCCGTTGTCCAGTGTCTCGACCCCGCTTACGCTTTCGTGATATGTTATGACCTCAACGGAGACGCCAGCTTTCCTTAACTCTGAAGCTAGTGCTGATACGTCTTCCCCTATTTTGCCAACTATCCTAGGTGGGAATTCCGGTGTTAGAATCAGCACTCGCAATTCTATGTTAATTGAACTAAGTAAAGGCTGAACTGACCCTAATCATGCCCATTCCAGTTAGATAGTATTTCTTCGAACCAGCAGAATCTGTGAAGCTTTTGACGTAACCGCTTTCTTCGTGCTTTCTAAGTATGCTTGTGAGCTGCTCTAGCGAAATCTTGCTTAGCTGAAGTAACTCATGTAAAGTCTTACTTCCCGTCTCATGCACGATCCCCCTGTTATGCATATCGAGAAGCAGTTTTTCAGACTCAGCCAATCCCTCTTCCGTCATCCTTTCCCCCATTAGTCCGCGCTTTGTATTAAACCATGATGTGATTGTCCTTTATGAAAGAGCCGCCCTAGCCTGTCTTCAGAGACAAATCCTCGCGATCCGGATTCGAACCCAGAAACCCTCACTGATTGAGTTTTTTTCAGCTCCGCGATCAAATCTAGATATTGGCTCGATGCGTCTAGAGATATCGATGGAAGACGGCTGGCTGTTAACCCTATGGTGAACTTGGGTTATTAGGTCGTGGGTTCGAATCCCACCGGATTCAGAACTAGGCCGGAGAGCGAAGATTTGAACACGGTTAATCAGGGTCAAATCCCGCCGGGGGGACTCCTACCACAGCTAATTACGTTCAAATCAGGACTCCAGGCTACGGGTATCCATCTGCGGAAAGTATTTATCCCACAAGTATGAAAGTCATACTCGCTGGAAGATGGAAGAACCTGAAATAGCCACCGTCGGGACAAAGGGGCAGATAGTGATACCCCAGCAAATGAGGAGAGAATTGGGGATAAAGCCGAGGACAAAGCTGGCGGTCTATAGGAGAGGAGACAAGCTTGTCGTTGCGAAACTTGAGGTCCCACCGCTCGGTGAGGAGCTGAAGGGTTTGTTTGAGGATATTGACGAGCGCTACAAGAGAAGGAACAGACCAACTGAGCGGGAGATACTAGAAGAGATCCAAGCCTACAGAAAAGAGAAGCGGATGACTCAGGGCGCATGAGATAGTGCGCGTTGTTGTCGACACCAACGTCCTAATCTCCGCCCTGATAGGCCACGGAAAGCCCAGGCGCCTGCTGATTGAACTGCTCGAAGGGCACCAGGTAGTTTCCTCCCCACAGATGCTGGCCGAACTTGCGGATGTTCTCTCAAGAGAGAAGTTCATTGAAGTCGATAAATCACAGGTCAGTTCGTTTCTGTCGATTCTTGCGAGCATAGTTGTTCTCGTTACTGCCGAGCAATCTTTCAGGGTCATCGCAGGAGATCCAGATGATGATGTGGTTCTAGGCACCGCTTACAAAGGAAAGGCGACCCATATAGTCTCAGGAGACAGGCATCTACTGAACCTGAAGAGATTCCGAGGAATCAGGATACTTACCGTAAATGAAATGCTTCAGTTGCTTTAAAGTCGAAGTTGACTTCTTGCCTTTGTACCCAATGCATTTCATGCAAGTAGTGGTATCAAAGAGAACCTGAGAATGGTCTGTAAATGCGGTCGCCGGGAATTGGACCCGGGTTACCTTCTTCGAGAGCTCGTGTTTCCAGGTAATCAGAGCTGGTCTAGCTATCCGCAGACAAAGTAAGGTTTGCAAGGATTTGAACCCTATTAGCGTTCGAATCCCACCGGGCCCGCCTCTGCGATTCTCTATGAACGCAGGCATGGTTCGGCACCGAGGAATTACATAAGCTGCATGATGACCGCAGCTATCATGCTTTTTCCGGGGAAAGAACTGGAATCTTCAGCCCGAGATCCTTGTAATCGAGTTCGTTCCAAGTTATGAAAGCTTTAGAGGTAGCCTCAGCTTGCGCAGCTATCAGGAAGTCAGGCAAGATTCTCTGGACCGCAACTCCTCTGCGGTTGAGGTGCGTTGAGTAAAGTTCACCAGCACGTTTGGCAACCTTCAGTGACCTTGATGCCCTGACTTCAATGTTATTCACTGCAAGAAAACTTTGTACGCGCTTTTCCTCGGATTTTGGATTTTCAGACAGGTATATCCCAGTGTAAAGTTCAGCGTAGACAACATCTGGCATCACGAGCCGGTCCTCCTTCTCGATGGTTCGTCGAAAGAATCGGTCGGTTTCCTCTGCGTATCTGTCCGCCCGAAGGTGACTGATTATTACGTTTGTATCAAGCGAGTAAACCGTCATCTTTTCCTCTTCTTCTGTCTGAGCCAGTCCACAATTTCAACCGAGTCTCTCATGCTCTTGAAGACCGGATGAGTCTTCCAAGCACCCCTGGTCTCCGCCATCACCGATTCCCAACTCATTTCCATTTTTTCGACGACTGCTTTCCCGTCCTCGCTTCTAACATCAACATTGTCACCTACGTTTATTCGCAGTTCCCTCCTGACCTCATCTGGGATCGTTATCTGGTATCGCCTTGCCACCTTAACTCTCAATTTTCTAACCGATTCCTACCGAATGAATAGGATAATAAGCGTTGCGCATCCACAGCGCAAAGAGGCTGGCCTTCGCACAATAGGAGAGGATTCTCGTGTCAAAGGAACAAGAGAAACGTGAGAGGGAGCTTCTTAATCTGGACTGTTTTCCGAGGGTTTGAACCCTGTTAGGGTTCGAATCCCACCGGGCCCGCTTGTCCCATTCCCAGCCGGCATGGGTTAGGCGCAAATGTCCGATGGTCAAAATCTGATAGACGAGGAGGAAGCTTCTGCTACGCCCCATGAGGTATCGTGTCAACGACACGAATTTCCTCGACATTTGCGAATGCGCGGTCGTGCGTGAGTATCTCTTTGACACTGTGGACTTTCATGGTGGCGATGATCACACAGTCTCTACCT
>JAHFOH010000086.1 GCA_023266955.1 Nitrososphaerota archaeon | reverse complement strand
ATGCTTCTGGATGATGAGCTGGAGTATCGGTTGTCGACTACTGAGGAGGTTTCCTTCAAGATCAGGTTTAAGCCAACATTAGGTTGGGTAGATAAGACGTATCTAGGAAACATGTTGCTTGAGGTGTTAGGTGCTATGTCAAGAACTACTGGCGCGTTTGATTTTGAAGTTGAGGCATTAAAGGACTAATTGCACCAAGTCCTAATCAAAACTTCGACCTTTTTCGGATACGATTTTGAGTCTTTTTCGAGATCGGACTGAAGCGGGCAAACTCTTAGTCGACAAATTGGGAGAACTGAAGGGAAAGGAAGTCGTGGTTCTAGCCGTTCCGCGGGGAGGAGCCGTCGTTGCAGCCGAGGTGGCGCGTGCCCTAAGAGCCCCGCTTGATCTGATAATTCCTCGTAAGGTTGGCGCTCCAGGTAATCCTGAACTCGCAATCGGAGCTGTAACTCAGGACGGTGCTGCGATAGTGGACAAAGAGATGATTAGAATGCTGGCAGTTAGCGAGAAATATCTGAGGGAGGAGGTACAGAGGCAAGTTGAAGAGGTAAGAAGACGGATGAAAAAGTACCGGGGAGACAGAACTTATCCCGAGTTGAAGGACAAGGTTGTCGTGATTGTTGATGACGGCGTAGCAACAGGATATACCATGAGGGCGGCGATCCAGTCTGTTCGCAAGCATGGTCCTGCTTCCGTATGGGTAGCTGTCCCTGTCGGTCCCCCAGAATCAATCCAAGAACTCTCTAGGGAAGCTGACAAGGTTGTGTGCCTTAAGAAACCTGAACCTTTCTTCGCTATAGGCCAGTTCTATGAAATGTTTGAGCAGGTGGAGGATGAGGAGTTAATCCAGATCTTGCAGCGGTTTCCAGTGTCATCCTGAGCTTATGGAAATAGCTGTTCCTCGGTCTTAGCATCTTCAAGAATTATGGCCTTATACGGGCATGACTGAGCGGCCAAGAATATCGTCTCAGGATCAGCGCCTTTTTCATCAAGAACCTCGAGTGGCGCTCGACTCATAAAGACAGACTTCATCCTCTCAGGATCGAGCCTGAAGACTTTCGGCGCTATCGATATGCAACTCGAAGCACCCATACATGAATCCCAATCTATTCTGATTCTGACATCTCTCCCCATCACTCGCATAGTTGTGCTACGAAGAGGCATCGTTTTGAAAAGAAAGGTTAATCCAACCGATAAAGCGCCCACAGCCGCAACAAATCCGCCAGTAAACAACGGTCCATAGTCTGGCACTGTCTTGACCGAGTAAACAATGTATGTTTTCGTAGTCAAGTCGTATACGATTCGACCTCCATCGATTTGTTCCACTGCCACATTGGAACCTTGACTGATGCCTAGAAATGACTGGTCCGCGAAATCGACCTTAGCGTTGGGCGGAAGAACTTCGAAGGTTCCCCGCGCGACTTCAGTTGGGAGTTCAACCACTTTAGGTGTGAAAAAGATGATGTACGCTCCTATAGGTAGAAGGATCAGCCCGAGTAAGACGAAGGCCAATCTGACTTTTCGGGGCGGAAATTCCTCGGGCTGCAAAGGGACTCACAGATATGTCAACGCGGTTAAAAAGATTGTAATGCTAGACGGAATGGTGGTCAGGAAGACCGGTCGCTTTGAGTTTGCTTCAAATGCAGCTAGCGAACTTCGAGGAAATAAGAAGGCGATTCAAATGGAGAATACCCAGGAAATTCAACATCGCCAAAGAAGTTTGTGATAACCACTCTAAAGGCGACCGTACTGCTCTGGTTCATGTCGACCCTGATTGGAGAGTACGACGATACAGCTTTAGACAGATAGGAGCTTATTCACGTCGATTAAGCAACTTTCTCTTAGAATCTGGGGTGAGTAGTGGTGACAGGATTGCAATAGTTCTCCCTCAGTCACCTGAGGCCGCTATTGCTCACATCGCAATCTATAGGTTAGGAGGAATAGCTGTGCCAATCTCCCCATTATTCAGATCACAGGGGTTGGCGTACAGAATCAAAGATAGTGGAGCCAAGATGGTGATTACCAACTCGGAAATCATGAGGATTATGCCGGGCTTTCCTTTTGCGAAGCTGCTAGTTGATGGCGACTTCTGGAGGGAGGTAAAGGGCGCTTCATCACATTTCTCACTCCACGAAACTTCACCTCACGAACCTGCGTTGATAATCTACACCTCTGGCACGACTGGGGAACCTGCTGGAGTGCTCCTCCCCCATAGAACACTCTTGGGGAGGCTGACGGGCCTCCAGCTAGCGCACTATCCTTTTCCGAGCGAAGAGGATGTCTTCTGGACTCCTGCTGACTGGAGTTGGGTTGCTGGTCTTCTCGATTCCCTCTTAGGACCTTGGTTCTTCGGTGTAACGGTTGTTTCTCACGATAGAAGGAAATTTAGTCCGAGTGAAGCGTTCCAGCTAATCGAAGAGTTAGGCGTCCGAAACGCCTGCATTCCTCCGACAGGTTTGAGGTTGATGGTGAAGCATCTACGCGGGAAGAGATTCGATTTCTCAAGCCTCCGGAGCATCCATAGCGGCGGAGAAGTTCTTGGTGAAAGAACATTCCTTCTTGCCCGAGATTTGCTTGGAATAAGCGTAAACGAAATCTATGGGTTAACAGAGGCTAGCTTCCTTATCGGAAATAGCGGCAAACTCTTTCCGGTCAAGCCGGGCTCCATGGGTAAACCCTACCCGGGCCACTTCATTGAAGTTCTCGACAAAAACGGGAAGCCAGCTTCGCAGAACAGGATGGGCGAACTTGCAGTTAGAAGGGATGATCCAGTTTTGTTTCTCCGCTACTGGAATGATCCTGATGGGAGTTCAAAGAGGTTCATAGCCGATTGGTTCCTCACAGGAGACTTAGTGGTCAAAGACTCTGATGGGTACTTCTGGTTCAAAGGCAGGATGGATGACATCATAAAAACCGCTGGTTATTCCGTTTCGCCAATCGAAGTCGAGGCCTGTCTGATGAAGCATCCAGCCGTCGAGGAAGTCGCAGTAACTTCGGTCCCAGATGTGGTTCGGGGATCAGTGATTAAGGCGTTCGTGAAACCCTCAAAAGGTTACACCGCGTCCAGTCGTCTCGCTCAACAGATCAAAGCGTTTGTAAGAAAAACGCTTTCTTTGCATGAATATCCGCGTGTAATAGAATTTGTGAATAAACTTCCAAAAACACCGACTGGTAAGATGGCGAGAAGACTTCTAAGGTCCCCTAACTAGTTACTGTTTTTTTGCCTGACTTTCGCAGAATCTCACGCGCTGGAAGATAGATTGCCAACGCGAAGATTAGAAATATCAGAACGCCTACTAAAGATCCTCCAATGATTAGGTTAACCACCATCTGCTCGGAGTTAACTACTAGGCCTGCGATTAGAAGTGCGAACCAAGCCCACCTTTCGCCTTGTCTGTAGCTCTTCCACGATATGGCAGATGTGAGCACTCCAAGTCCTATTAGCGTGGCTCCATGGCGTACGCTGAACAAGATTCTTTCCGGGCTTATCACGAAGTATGACGCAAAGACTGAGCCGCTCAACAAAAAGTCTACGCCAAAGATGATATTGAGGGCTCCTGTGAAGAAGAGAAGTTTCCATGATATACTTAGACGGCTTGGGGGAACCTCTTCACTCAAGACTACGTAACCGCCGGGAATTACGGTGTTAGGCTATAAGGTTAGGGAGAAGCCATGTTTCGTGATGATCGGTCAAGCCTTCTACGGAAAGATGTCTTCAGCATATCTATGATGCTTATTGACATTCCATACCTTTCCTCATTCCTCTTCAGATCAGCATAAAGTGACCATAAGGCAAACATCTGTCTTAGACTGCTGAGCTGGCCCTTGAAGCCCTTCCTAAGCAAGCGGTAGACTCTGTCGTAAAGTTGAAACTTTTGAAGTATCACCGAGCGATAATGCGGTAAATCATTCATGTTTTGAATCAGCGCTTCTGCACATTGGAGACTAGGAATAATCCCTTCCCCAAGGAGCGGAAAGACTGTGCCTACGCTTTCACCTACTCCAACTAGGGAGACGCCATCCAGCTCTACAAAAAACGGGTCACATAGCGAAGGTGGTGTCGCTCGAATTGGTCGACCTGTCTTTCTAATAATTTCTCCTGGATGCTCCCTTAGAAACGCCGCCAAATGCTCATCGTGGCGGTGAAAATAGTCAGCTGCCCCAACATGTGCTTCACCGTTTCCAATTGGAAAATACCAGACGTAACCACCTAGCTTTGAGAAAGGATGAATGTAGAAATCGTCGAACGGAGGATCAGTGAATCTAACTCTATATTGTACGGTTGGGAGAAGAAGATCATCTCTCACTCTGGGAAGAAGATGCCTATGCATCCCCGTAGAATCAATGATCAAGTCAAACCCTTCATCGCGAAGATCTTGGAACGATGGCGAAACTCCAAATTTCACTCTGCATCCCTTCACAAGATCCAGTATCAGACGTTTCTTGTCGAACGTGCAGAGACCTTTCAGCTTGACTGCATGCTCCAATCTCCCAATCTCTATCCTCATAATCCTCCCTTCGTGGAGAATGTAATCTTCGAAATTCAATCCGGTGGGCTTAATCAGTCTCTTCATCTCATGTTTTGATGCACCCCACGCGCAGACCGCGTCAAATCTTTCAAGGGGCAAGAATTCGTACCCGTCGACCTCGTGCTTCTCACTAAACCGCGAGAGAAGGTAGGATCCGGCGATACCTATGCCCACGACAGCTATCTTCAAGACTTGAACGCTCCATCCTAGCCTTTTGACGTATATAATGCGCGGAAAGAAAGGTGGTTCAAAATGAAGATGCTGAGGTATCTGGTGCGGCTTGATAACAATGACGGCTTCTCCGGAAGCGATGCAGTTACTGTACTGAATAAGGGGCGGAAGCTAGCCGAGAATCTGGGTGCAACCATAAAGGTTGTGCGAGTCAGCTCCGCCGCCATCGAGCTAGATGTCTTTGTGCCCGATGATGAGGTTCTTCAGAGATTGTTACGGGTTCTATCCTCCTCCATAGGAAAACTCGAGAGCTTCAGAAGAACCGATGTTGAACTACCTCCAGCCTCTAAGAATGAACTCATCGAGCATGCCAAGAGCCTTTTCAACGAACAGAGGTTTTGGGAATGCCACGAAGCCCTTGAGCAGATATGGAGGAGGGAAAGCGGCCAAGAAAGAGAAATTCTACAAGGCATCATACTTACAGCTGCCGCATTAGTTCATTATCAGAGGGGACGTGATCAGGTGAGCCTTTCGGTCTTCAAAAGGGCATATGAGAAGCTTCGAAAGTATAGCGGATTATACTTTGGAATCGACATCAACTATATGAAATCAAGCATGAAGAAGATGTTAGACACGGGCGCTATTGAGGTCTTCAAAATATAATTCAAGGAGATACTGCAGAAGCGAGAAGAAGTTGTAGTTAAAGAGCGTGGCATCAAGGGCTGGATTAAGGGGCCTAGCTCCTAAACACAAAATCGTTTCTCCTGGTCCTCTCGGCTCAAGCAGGTTCGTGCGAAAAACCGGAAAGAATTTCGAATAGGTAATCTCTGACATAGAGGGGATGCCCCTCACCCCTGCCGACATTGAGAGCTTACTGCAAGAGCCTATTCTAGCCCATATCGCAGTCACGCGTACTGACGGAAGACCTCACGTAACTCCGATTTGGATAGCCTACGAAAAAGGTTCCTTCTACTTTACTACAAGGTTTCGTCGCGTAAAAGGTAGAGCGCTCCAAAGAACACCATATGCGGCAATTAGCATCGCAACAAACGAAAGATCCTATCGTGCAGTAATAGTGGAGGGAACAGTTGAGCAAGTTAAAGCTGATCGCGACGCTTGGTTACTTCGCATAGCGAAGAAGTACGGAGAGGCAGAGGGGCAAAGATGGTTCGCTCATTCCCGCGACGAGCCTGATAGAGTTGTGATGAGGCTGAGCCCAACTAGGATTCTCTCATGGGATTACGGTAAGGGTGACTACAGGCGTCAAAACCAAGGCGAGTCCATGGAAACCCATTTGTAATCAGACTAGGTGACTCAAAGATTAGTCGGAGCCATGTCATGTTTGAAGAGGCACTGAGGCAAGCGCTGCCAACTCCGATT
>JAHFOH010000266.1 GCA_023266955.1 Nitrososphaerota archaeon | reverse complement strand
TTCTATAATCTCAGAGTTAGAAGTGGCGCCAAAGCCAATACCTCTCAAACAGAACCTTGGTCCAGTGCCAGATTCTCCCTGGTCTTCTAGGATTAACCATCGGCTTAGGTTCCGCGAAGAAATCGCCGCTAGCATAGCCTGCCTTGCCATAACCCGTCTCTATGAAACATGAGCCCCTGCCATCCCATCTCTGAATTTCTGCATCTCCAGTAATCTCTGAGGCTAAGTTACTCGCCACAACATGGGCTTGCCGTTCCGCGAAGACTCCAGCCTTCGGAAGCATCATTCCTGAAGGAAGCTTTATCGCCGTCACATCTCCGATGGCGTACACATCATCATATTTCGTCCTTAGAGTTCTGCCATCAACAGTAATCCAGCCTGCGCCGTCTGCAAGTCCCGATTCTGTTACTACATTTGGAGACCTGTGAGGAGGCACCATGAAGAGAAGATCAAACTTCGCTCGCTCCCCGCTTTCGAAGACCAGTTCCTTGCTTGGAAGGTAGACTGACGCGAGCTTCTGATTTGGGTGATACTCTATTCCTCGCTCTGATAACATCTGTTTTATCATGCCGCCTACTACCGGACCTGCAACTGGCATCGGTTGTGGTTCCACCGTGAAGAAGTGCAAGTCGACTTTCTCCCTAACGCCTCTTTTTCTCACGAGGAAGTCAACGAGCAAAGTTGCCTCATAAGGAGCTGCAGGACACTTGAAGGGCGTACTGGTTACGACGAAGGCTAAAGTGCATTCATTGAAGCTTTGGATTGCTGCCCCGAATTTTTCAGCATTGTCGGCCTGGTAGACATGGTGAGCTGATTCCGCTAGACCCGGTATCTTTTCGGGAGCTAGGTCTGCGCCCAAAGAAATTATCAGATAATCATAATGATAATCCTCTCCATCGACTATAACGAGCCTGTTCGCTGGATCGATCTTCGACACAGAACCATTGACGAATGCAATGCCCTTACCATCTAAGCTGATTAAGCTTCTTGAGACTTGACTCCTAGTCCTCCATCTCATCATTAACCAGAGAAATGAAGGTGCAAATTCGAACTTCGTCTTCCTGTCAATTACAACTATCCTGTGATTCCTACCGAGCCGCTTGCGAAGGGCTTGCGCAGCGACTACGCCACCTATTCCAGCACCCAGAACGAGGATTGATTTGTCAGCCAAATTACAGATTCAGCTATACGATCGATCTAATATGCAATGGACTCGATTCTCAACTTTGGCAATTGGGGGTATGCAGGATGACCTACGTGCAGCAGTTTCCGAAAGGTATGGCGTTTCCATGATGGCATTTCTTTGGATGATCCAGCAATATGCAGAGAGCGTCAGCGAATTCACCACTCATGTGATGTTCAATACCACAAGCAATTCGCTCATCAACTTCCACGTGAAGCCTCTCTTTCATCAAGACCTCAATCAACCTAGTATTACGAATCATTCTCTTCCCTATCTCCGCTCCCTTGTCTGTCAGCTTTGCACCTTTCCTTGACATGTAGGTAACGTAGCCGTGGGACGAAAGTTCCTTCAACATATCAACTACACTCGGCGGAGTCACCTTTAACAAGCGAGCTATCGAGCCTATCCTAGCTGGAACTTCCCCTCTCTCTTGAATGAGCCAGATAGCCTTCAGATACATCTCTGTATGCTCGGAGGTCACGGCGGGTACGAAGAGCTCCTCCGCGTGAGGAACTTCCAATCTACTTCTCTTCTGCATCTTGATCCTCTTAAACGCAGACCGCAGCTACTTTTTAGACTTCTTTGTCCACCTAAATGGAGATGGGCGGCGTGGTCCTTTCCACCCAGCCACCCTCGCGACGAGATGCGCCAGCCATAGGATCATGCCTCTTGGGGCAGACTAGAATCTCGTTTCAGGAAATCTCCATGCAGGAAACTGTTTCAGGAAATGTTTCACTCTTGTTTCAGCAAACTGCTATAGTGCCGCCCAACCCTATCTCTTGCGGAGGCGATAGAAGTGAACAAATGGTCAGCGGTCTTGATCGTACTTGGGGTAGCAGGACTACTGGTAGGTGCCGTCGCAGTAGTGAATGCTCAAGGCGCCTTCACGGATCGAAGTCAACAATACTATCAGGCACAGAGGGGATTAGGAATGGCTGGCTCGAACATGGGT
>JAHFOH010000265.1 GCA_023266955.1 Nitrososphaerota archaeon | reverse complement strand
TTGCCCCCTTTACCTCCTTGAGCGTCGGCTGTGTTTTGTTATAAAACGGCGAGACGTTTCCCAGACTTGAGAATCGTATTAATGCTATTGTGAATGTTCCAATTTCGCCTCTAAGGAGGTGGAATATTGCTGTTCATAACACTGGCAAAGTTCCGTAGAAAGCTCACTATGGATGATGTCGAGCGAATGGACATGCTTTACACCTCTAGGACTGATGTTAAGGTGATCGGCTGCTACTGGGCACTTCGTCGATATGACCGCGTCTGTATCTATGAGGCTGAAAGTGAACGAACGGTAGTAGAACTACTTGTTCAGCTAGGGGACATAATGTCTTCCGAGACTCTCGTAGGCGTTGAGACATTGACTACAGCTTTGCTTGCTCAGGAAGCCTAAGTTTTCGATCGCCGTCTGAGGTAGCTTTACACAAAGTAAACCCGTCCGGAAGTGCCGTAGAGAAGGACCAGAGGTAGATCGTGACTTCACGAAGTCGTTTAAGTAGTTAGAATTCTTCCAAGCGCACGCTTGCCTGTTTCCAGCGTTTGGAAGTGAAGCATAGGCGCTCGGATGTCGCGGTAGTGCCTCTCCAAAGAGAGCTCCCTACTATACCCGTGCGCACCCGTGATTCTCATAGCTTTCTCGACAACGCCAATCGCGGTCTCACTTGTGAAGACCTTAACTTCAAGCAACTCTCTGTAAGGATCTGGAGAACGATCACGTCGTTCAGCGCCGAAGTAGACCATCTGCCTCATCGCTCGGACATCTGTGGCCATCTCCGCTAACATGAATTGTATGCCCTCTCGAGCAGTTAGTGGCTGCCCGGCTGCCACCCTCTGCTTCGCGTGGTTGAGCGCGATATCGAAAGCAGCTTGGGCGAGACCAAGAGAGATTGCCGATGCACCGAGCATGCCGACAAACCCTTCAGCATTGATCACGCGGAATGCATCCGTAATGATATTGTCCTTGTGAATTCTGCAATCTCTGAAGATAAGTTCGCCCCAGCTGACTCCTCTCATGCCCATCCCTTCAAAGTGCCCACCAGGGCTGAATCCTGGTGCGCCCTTCTCCACTATCAGAACGGCAAGATTCTTTGAAGCCGGCTCTTTGCTTGTCCGCAGCAGAACCAGATAGACGTCGGCCTCGCCAGCCGCCGTTATGAAAGATTTGGTGCCGTTTATGATATACTCGTTCTCGTGAAGTTCTGCGGACATCTCGACAGCCGTGAAGCTTGCGCCGGTACTGGGTTCTGTTGCTGCAAAGGCGGCAAGATTAGTTCCATCAGCCAACTTGGCAAGGTATCCCTCACGTTGAGCTTCATTAGCCGATGCGTAGAGCCCGTAGGAGGTTGCCGTATGAACCACATATACCCATGCAGTAGAGGCGCAGGCCTTTGCCAAAGCCTCGGTCGTTAGTACGAATGAGAGCGTACTTGCCCCTAGCCCGTAGGGCTTAGGGAGTACCAGCCCAAGGTAGCCGTGCTTAGCAAGTAACTCAAGATTCTCTCGTGGAAACAACCGATTCCGATCGATCTCGGAGGCTCGCTTAGCAATCTCCTGCGAAAGCTCCACCGCATTCTGCTGGATAAGACCCTCCTCTTCGCCCAGACGAATGTCGCTCAAACCATACCCCTGACCAGATCTCTTTAGCTTGGGCTCACACGCCTCATATACCTTGGGGAGATATGCAGATGCATTAGTCGAGTTGCCTTCAGGAAAACGTGAGAACCCTGTCAGATTCTTGCACTATCTTGAGCAGGTCTACCATAGACGATATTGGACAGATAGTCAACTCTTTCATATTCCTCATCTTGAGACAGGTGCCGCAAGCCAAAATCTGTCCACCTGCCTGAAGGAGGCGGGCAGTCTGCGTGGTAACGTTGAACTTCTCGTCTTTGATCTGCTCTATCTCCACTCCCCGGCCTAGCAGGAAGACCTTAACCTCGTGATTCTCTAAGAGACTTGTATTGGCGAACCTGAAGGCGTTCCAGACCGTCTCCGGATCGTTCGTGTTTATGACGATTCCAATCTTCATTTCTATAATCTCAGAGTTAGAAGTGGCGCCAAAGCCAATACCTCTCAAACAGAACCTTGGTCCAGTGCCAGATTCTCCCTGGTCTTCTAGGATTAACCATCGGCTTAGGTTCCGCGAAGA
>JAHFOH010000264.1 GCA_023266955.1 Nitrososphaerota archaeon | reverse complement strand
CCCGTGAGTTCCTTCACATATTCGGCGAGAAACTTCTGAGCATGGGAATAAACAGCATAGTTGCCAAGGCATATGAAAAGAAGATTCCAGTTTATGCGCCAGCGATAGCGGACAGCGGATATGGCGTAGCCATGGCCCTAGCTCGAAGAAAGGGAGTGAAAATCAAGATAGATCATGCGAAAGATCTTGATGAACTGACATCAATATGTGAAAGAGGAAAGACAACTGGAGTCATATACATTGGTGGAGGCGTTCCGAAAGACTTCGCTCAACTCGCTGCTGTTATCAGAACGCTGACGTTGGGAGGACAGAAGGAAATACCGCATGACTACGCCATTCAAATAACGACGGATAGTCCTCAGTGGGGTGGACTTTCGGGATGCACCTTGGAAGAGGCGGTCAGCTGGGGCAAAGTCGCTCCTGACGGAAAGAAGGTTACTTGCTATTGTGATGCAACGATAGCCCTCCCCTTCATTGCTCATGCGCTTGAAGAGAGAGTCAAGGAGAGGGTAAGTGCTCCAGACTTCTCCTGGCTCTTCGAATATCAAACTGCGAAAGCACGAACAACGATGGCACGCTGAAAAGCAGCGGTATACTTCCACTATCCAACTGATCGATATCCTTCGTAAAATCTACTATCGCGAATACCGTTCCGTGGTCTAATGGTCGCTAGTGATTTTGTAGCTGTGTCATTCGATATGGGTGATGGTTGCAGACAGATCTTCTGCTCGATTCCTGCGGAATTCGCCTGCTGCTATTTGTGAGCCCTAGAAGATTAGACCGGAAATTACGTAGCCTACTAATAGTAGGATCCCCGTCCAGAGGGTAGCCATTACTGTCGAAGCCATGCCAGGAATGAGTTCCATGATCTTTTCATGATTCTGACTAAGAATCCTAGCTGCCGTCCTAGCCTTTGGAAGTGCAATTAGGGATAATAGTGCAAAGGGAGTGATGAAGCCTGTAAACACGCCGCCGATAATGATTAGGTAGGCGCTGGCGATGAGAAGCTTAAACCGTTCAGCAGCTTTAGCCTTACCCCATCTTGCGATAAGATGGATTCGTCCTTTCTGTCTGTCGGCATCAGTATCCGGAAACTCGTTTATGTATAGAATTCCGGCAGTCAAGATTCCAAGAGTTAAACCAATGAGAATTGGTTCAGGATGAATGGTCCGCGTCTGAACATAATATGTGCCGAGCAGCAGAAAGGGCCCAAAGTTCAGAGCGACTATTAACTCTCCTAGGCCCCAAGTTGAAATTAGCGGGGAGTAGCTTACAATCGATAATGATGCGATAGCGATTATCGCAATTAGAAGCGGATCAAACGCGAATCTGTAGACGAAGTAAAATCCAGTTGACAATCCCACTGCAAGAAAAAGAATTCCCGCAGACAAAACACTGTTAGGCGTCAATTCTTTTGCCGGCAGAATCCTGCTGCCACCGCTGAACGGAGTGGGAGTCGTCAAAAGATCTATGCCGCTTCGAAAGTCGAAGTAGTCGTTCAACACGTTTACGCTCGCGTGTAGACTGATTACTCCAACTAGGGTTAGGATCGCGGTCAGCGGGTCGAAGTGTCCGTGGGTCCAGGCGATGGCGACACCTACGAGAACGAAGATTGCTGGTAAGAGGAGAAATGGTGCCCTAAGCTCCCTGATCCAAGCGTTATGTACCATCTCTCAGGCACCTTTCTCTACAGGTTTCTAACGGGTTTAGTAAGTCCCATGTAGCCGACTATTTCGTTTCCTCGTTTAAGAGGACGCACCGTCAAAATTCCTCTGAACCTTGACCCGTCCTTTCTCACGAGAGTTACCTCTTCCTCAAACTTGCCTGTTTCGGCAGCGGTTTTTAGAAGCCTTGGCACTAAAGATTGCACTGCTTCAGGCACATGGAATATTGCCACACTTTTCTTACCGATGACTTCTTCCGGTTTCCAGCCGAAGATCTGCTCGGCACCTACGCCATAAGATGTGACAAGACCAGTCAAGTCGGAAGCGATTCCAGAGTATACGCCCGTGTCCGATTTATCTTGGCTCAATATGAATGATGAGAAGTAATACTGGGCTTTAGACCTTTCGCATACCTCTCATCTAAACTACTTATGCGCCGTTGATTGGAAGATTACTGTGTCGAGGGCCTACACCCGCACCGGTGATAAGGGGG
>JAHFOH010000263.1 GCA_023266955.1 Nitrososphaerota archaeon | reverse complement strand
GAGCGTCTGATGCGTCTCATCACTTATCTTAAGTGTCTTAGCCACTTAGAACTTGCCTCGCGGGAACGCGTGGAGATTCTGTCGATCGTATATTTAGTTAGGCAAGCCTGAGGGGAGGGAGGAGTTCCGAAGCTTGTTAGTGAACGTAGAGCATTAACATGACTTCTTTCATTTAAGTGATCATCCCTACGTTAAATCTGCAAGGTAGTGAAGACCGCACAATGATCTGATGCTTCAGTATCTCTTGGACCAACAGTAGGAAATCGCTCTCCTTTGTACGGCTTGACGTAATTAGCCAAGCCCCGTTTCTCGATTATCACTTTCTCTTGGATGCTCTTTTCTCGTAGCGTGGGAGAAAGTAGGATATAGTCAAGCTGTGAAACAGAATTCTCTTGCTCAAAGTAATGAGTCCATCTGTCGGTATCGCTTACGGTGCTCTGTTTAGGGATTTCTAAGTGTCTGGTATGTACCACATTCTCAAGGTCTAGACCCAGAAGCGATTGTAGCTCTTCTGTATCATGATCCGCGTTAAAGTCTCCCAACACTACAAAATCGCCACCTCGAAGATCAGGACCGTATCTTTTGGTGAGCATGTTAGCAACCCATTCTACCTGTCTTCGCCGTTTTTCCTTACCTCTGACTTTCTCTTGCTGTGTTTTTGCAAGCTGTGATTTGAAGTGGTTGAGAAATAGTGTAAGCACTGTATTACCTCCTTCCTCGAAACCAATTCCTACCTCTAAGCAGTCTCTCGAGAATAGCTTCCCTTTGGTTACGGGATCAGCGACATGTATGTTTGTTTTCACGTAAGTTAGCGGATACTTGCTGAGTAAGCATACATCAATCATTCTAGGATCATTGCCATCAATCAGTATTCTGTAGTCGTAGTAGCCTCTCAGGTACTCGCTGTTGAATTTTTTTAGAGCCTCCATATTTTCAACTTCTTGAAACGCTATTATGTCTGGCTTATGAGCAACAATTACTTTTGCAGAGTTACTTGTCTGGCCTGCATGGATCGTCTTCTTGTCCTCTAGGATTCTGCTCAGGTTCTCGATGTAAGCCCCTTTCTCTTTGAACGCTTCAAACTTCTTCCTCTCCTTCTCTTCCCTCTTCTTTGCCTCTTCTTCGGTCTCTCCTTTCTTCTTCTTTGCAGGATAGAAGAACTTGTATCTCATAAAGAGGTTTTCAACGTTGAAGGTGCCTATTGTAATCGGAGTCGTCATCTTCTGAGAGTAATGTTGCCAATCGTTATTTAACGTTAGCCTATCCATGAAAAGTTTGGGCTTATATGCTGTTTTTGGAAAGAAAAGGTCGAGGTCAGAAATGACCCAAGAGGAAAAGATCCGGCTAGGAATGCTAGCCCTAAGCATCGGTGGAGCAGCAGTCATCTTCTGGGCCCTTGGACTCACGGTGGGCCCACTGGACGCAATAGGCGGCGGGGCGACAGTCTGATAGAAAGGTTGGCTGGCTAGAGCTAACCTTCCACTCTATTTTTTTACTCTCTCTATTTCCCTCGCGAGCGTAGAGAATCGTTCCAAGCAGTCGTCAGCGTCGAAGATCCATGCTCCGTCTCGAAGCATGTGATACGCGATGGTGAAGGCATTCGTTGCCGAGCGGTCTATGAAGATGAAGTTTAGCTTTCGTGCCAGCGGACCAATGTTTCTCGTTAGGTATTCCATCATGTCAACGTATTGAGAAACTGGAAGAATCACTTCGACCATGTACAATCGTGAATCTTCTGATAGAGCATCAGACCAGACAAATGGTAGCCTAAGGAAGACATCCTGCGCCAACGCCAGCTCGCGGCTTGATGCGTCGCGAACAAAGAATCTCATGTAAAGGATAGCATGTCTCCTTGTGCTCTCAATATCCCCCATCCATCTTACTGCGAATTGTGAAATGACTTTTTGCTTGAGGATGTGCTGATTGTAGTGATAGCCCAGAGTCTTAGGATGAATCTTGAGTTTCTTGGCAATGTCGACGATCGCCTGAAGTGAGTTGATTTGAAGCTCTTTCAGGATAAGGAAATCATTGTAGTCAGCAAGAACTTCTTCAGATGCAGTCCGAGAGTATCCCTCGCCGACTGGAACTTTCACGCTGCGAAGTCTTTGCCAGTCTATGTCAAAGGACATTGAGGAAACGTCAAAGTACTCCGGTCTAAAT
>JAHFOH010000262.1 GCA_023266955.1 Nitrososphaerota archaeon | reverse complement strand
ATGGCTACGAAACTCAGAAGGAGGCGGTGCTACTCCAAATTGAAGGAGCACCTCAAAGAATCCTTCCCGACGGAACCACGATCAGGGGAGATATCAATATTTTACTGATTGGAGACCCTGGAACAGCGAAGTCGGAGCTTCTCAAATACACTGCTCGCATAGCTCCGAGGGGCCTGTACACCTCCGGACGTGGTTCTACAGCCGCTGGACTAACTGCAGCAGTCCTGAGGGATAGAATTGGCATGATGATGCTCGAAGCCGGAGCCCTCGTATTGGCCGATCAAGGAACGGCCGCCATCGATGAATTTGACAAAATGCGTCCCGAGGATAGGAATGCTCTTCACGAGACGATGGAACAACAATCCTACCATCCATCAGTAGAGATTCTATTGGCTAACGGACGACGCGTGTCGATCGGAGACTATGTCGATAGATTGTTCGAGGCACACCGTGAACAGGCTACTCCAGGTAAGGATTGTGAAATCCTGCGATTGGGGGATCTGCCCCCGCTCTATGAGTTTGACCCCGAAACCAAGCAAGTACGCAAGACCCAGATCGATCGCGTAAGCCGACACGCAGCGCCCACTGAATTTGTCAGGATTCAATATAGCAACGGTCGTCATATTCTAGTCACCCCCGACCATCCGACCTTCGTTTGGCGGGATGAAGCAATTCGCATCGTTCCCGCCAGCACCGTGGGCGTGGGCGACTTTGTGCCGGCAGTGCGCCAGCTCCCTAACTCTGCCACAGCGGTTGTCCTTGAGGACGCTAAGCTTCAGCGAGTTCACGAGAAGTCCGTCCGCCTTCAGTCCTCACTCACTCCTGAGCTTGCCTCGATTCTCGGCTTCTTACTGACAGAAGGCTACGCCTACAAAGGCCGGACGACAGAGATCGGCTTTACTAATACTGATTCGGAATTATTGGAGCGCTTCAGATCGTTGATGCAACACGAGTTCGAATTATTACCTATCACGGAGGAGAATCAAGCTGGCGTTACAATACTTCGATATGTGTCAACGCGCCTCTACCGCTGGCTTGCAACCAACTTCGATGAGCTGTTGCACAGAGCACGTGAAAAGCGCATCCCCTCGCTCATAATGGGAGCATCAGCAGGGATCGCAACAGCCTTTCTCCAGGCGGCTTTCCGTGGCGATGGAAGTGTTGAACCCGAAGCGGTCTGCTTTCGCACCGCGTCTGCTGGGCTAGCTCGAGACTATCAAGACTTGCTCCTGAAGCTGGGCATTAGTTCACGCATCACGCCTGATAGGAGCAATGTCTCATTCAAAGTGTATGTCGTGGCACACTCGCTCCAGCGCTTCGCCACACTCCTCGTAGAGCACACTGACAGACGGTACCTCCAGGTGCAAGGGATGATTCAACGGAGCCAGAGGGTTCACCGTAGACATGATGTCCTTCCAACGGATGTCGGACCTACCATCCGCCATTTGTATAGGGCTCTGGGGCTCCCTTACAGCGGCTACTTTCATGAACACGTCAAGGGTCGCTTCGGAATCGCGGTGGAGACGATGTTAAGATTTGCGAAGCTGCTCCGCGAGCGACTGGAAACAGTCCAAGGGCAGCTTGCACCGAACACTACACTTAGAACGCTGCGCGAGCGATTAGGCTGGTCTCAGTCCCAGCTAGCTGCTGCAGTTGGGGTCCCTCGAGGTCGAATTGCCTATGCCGAGGCTGGTGGGTATTCAAATAACGCAAGAAGGTCTCTCACTGTTCAATGCGTCGCAGCAATGAAGAGCGTTTTAGAGAATGCAGAGGACAAACTCAATCACCTAGAGGGGATTACCGCCCTAAGATTTTTACGAATCACCTCTGTAGAAATCATTCGAAACGAGGGCCCCACCAGGACGGAATGGGTGTACGATCTTACCGTGGAACCGTATCACACCTTCGTATCCCATGGCGTAATCCTCCATAACACGGTAAGCGTGGCTAAGGGTGGAATAGTAGCCACGTTGAATGCACGGACTTCACTATTGGCCGCCGCGAATCCAGTCCTGGGAAAGTATGACCCATTCAGAAACATAACTGACAACGTCAACCTTCCTATACCACTCTTAACACGTTTCGACCTGATTTTCGTGCTGCGTGATTTACCTGAGAGAGATAGGGATGAGGCTCTTGCGAAGCACGTCCTTGAAATCCATCGCAAG
>JAHFOH010000085.1 GCA_023266955.1 Nitrososphaerota archaeon | reverse complement strand
GAGTACCAGTCTTCATCTGGCATCGGAAATACGAAAGCATGGAGGCAAACCTGAGCTTCCAAAAAGATGAGGATCTGGATAACGCAATCATAAGACTCGTTCATATGTCAGGAAAGCACGTATCAGCCGCCTTCCCCGTTGTTGACGCAACCCTACCAGGCAAGCACAGACTATCAGCAACCTTCCGTAGAGAGGTATCGCCCCACGGAAGCACCCTAACGATAAGGAAGTTTCGTGAGGATCCAATCACAGTCATCGACCTTCTCAATTTCGGTACTTTAGATCACAAGATCGCAGCTTATGCTTGGCTTATGATGGAGAATAGAGCTACCGGTATCGTGGTTGGAGCTACAGCATCAGGAAAGACCACTTTCCTCAACGCGCTTCTCTCCATGGGTCGTCCAGGCTTCAAGATCGTTACGATAGAGGAAGTTCAGGAGATCAACATCTCTCACAGCAACTGGACTCCACTAGTTTCTAGAGCAAGCTACGGATTGGGTGCTGAGGCATCTGGCGAAGTGTCCCTGTTCCATCTGGTAAAGGCTGCCATGAGAATGCGACCCGATGTCTTGGTCGTCGGAGAGGTGCGAGGGGAGGAAGCTTATGCCTTGTTTCAGGCGATCAGCACCGGTCACGGCGGCCTATGTTCACTGCATGCAGACGACATCCAGTCAGCCATACAGAGATTGGTATCAAAACCCATGGATGTCGCCCCCGCCTATATTCCGTTTCTTGATTTAGTCTTTACCGTACGTAGGGTAGCTCTCCCATCACCGAGTGGAGAAATCGCAAGAGTCGTGCGGAGAGTAATAGAAGTTAACGAAGTAGTAGAGTTCAACAAATATCTTCGCACATTCCAATATAACCCCAGCCATGACTCCCACGAAGCTAGTAACCTCAGAGACAGTGTCAAGCTTCGTCGGTTAGCGAAGGACCTAGGGGTGGGAGTCGAGGAAATACTATCAGAGGTCGGCAGACGCATCGACATCCTGGAATGGCTCCAATACAAAGGCGTTAGGAACTATACAGATCTAGCCAAAGTCTTCGAAGCGTACCATAACAACCCTGACATCGTGCACCAAAAGGTAAGGGAACAAATGGGACTGTTCGGAGAAAAGATCACATCCTCTGGGGGCGAATGAATGGAGAAATTAGCGAGGCAAGTCAGTGTCAAGCAATTAGTCAAATTTAGTCTCAGAGAGCGGTTTACAATCCTCACTCTTCGGCTACTGGGAGGGCCCGCGCGACGTCTTAGTCGTGCGATGCCTTCGCTTAGGGAAGAGATACTCAAGTCCAACCTCTCGATCTCTCCGGAATCTCTGCTCTCCATTACCCTATTCTTTGTCATCATATCTGTTGGGATAACAGGGTTAGGTGTCTACCTTCTAGTCACGCGGGGAATGCTACTTTCAATGGTGACGTTTCTTGCTATTCCTCTGACTTTTCTGATCGGAATTAACGCACCGAAAATCAGTCAGTCCAGCCGATCCAACGCCCTGAAAGAGGAACTACCCTACGTCATAGGATACATTACAGTCCTAGCAGGTGGAGGCATATCGCCACTAGTAACCATGAGAAGACTCAGTAAGATCGACCTCTTCCCTGCAGCTGCTAGAGAAGCCAAGCGTATTCTCATGGACATTGACCTTCGTGGCTTGGATCCTTTATCCGCCCTCGATAAAGCAGCTAGATCCAATCCTAACAAAATCTTTTCCGAATTCATAAGCGGATACACTGGTGTTCTAAGGACTGGGGGAGACGTCATCAGTTACCTCGAGACCAAGCTGAAGGACGTCTTCGCCTACAGAACCATAAAGCTGAAAGCCGCCGCTGAAACCGTTGGAACTTTTGCCGAAGCCTACATAACGGCAACCGTAGTCCTCGGGATATCCTTCTTCGTACTATTCGCTGTCCAGAATCTAATACCAGGAGGAGGAGGCAGCGGAAGCCTCGATCAAGTCATACTATTCTCAGCTGTCTTCGTTCCTCTAATATCAATGGCATTCATCTACTTACTTCACCAAATACAAGGCAAGGAGCCGTTTTCATATACAAAACCATACCTCTTCTTCTTGCTGGCAGTTCCAGCCATCCCAGCTGCAATTTTCATCCCTCTTCCCTTGCAAGTACCTTTCTATGTTAGACTTAGCGTCGGTCTCGTAATTTCGGTCTTACCAGCTGCCATCACGAATTTCCGTGAAGCTAGGCAGCGAAGGGCTATCGAGGCTAAACTACCAATCTTCCTTAGAGACATCTCCGAAATAAAGAAGACTGGTCTCGCACCCGAGAAATCCATCGAACAGCTCTCTGGAAGAAGCTACGGTGCCCTTACCAGATTTGTGAGGAATATCTCAAGCCAACTAAGTTGGGGAATTCCAATGACTAAAGTCATGGCCAACTTCACGAAATCTGTAACGAGTTGGATAGCGAAGATCGTAGCCTTCCTCATACTTGAAGTGGTGGTTGTGGGTGGCGGTTCGACCAAAATGTTCGTGAGTCTTGCTGACTTCACCGAGAAAACAGCGCAAACGGAGCACGAGAGACGATCAATGCTGCGACCGTACATCTTCATTCCCTACATTGGGGCCATAATGGTTGTTACGACAACGGCCATGATGCTATTTTTCCTGACGACACCAATATCAACTGGATCCACCACATTCACCGCCGCTCTGAACGTCCGCCAGGCAACAACAACACTGCTTTCAGGCTCAATATTTCAGTCATGGGTGATGGGGTTGGTAGCAGGTAAGATGGGGGAGGGAAGCTTGGCAGGGGGCTTCAAACACGCTGGTGCTCTCGTTATAATAAGTCTCGCTACAGTCTACATAGCTTCATCGGTCCTGGGGGTACCGCTATGATCCCACGCCCTTCGCGTCGAGAATCCAAAGGAGATTTATTGCTATGGATTTGAGTTTCACAACAATTATCCTAGGTAAATGCCGCAAGGTGCGTTACGCAGCGAATACGCCCAGAGGGTGAGCTTATGAAGACAAATCTTTCGGTCGCGTTAATTCTCATTCTACTCGCTAGCGTCTTCGGAACCCTACCTAGCCTAATTCACGCAGACCAGCCTTCCTCCCCATCGATTTCACTGGCAGCAGTACCTCCTCAACTTCCAGCTGACGGTCGCGCGTATGACTCTTTAGTAATTCAGATCCTGAATCCACAGGGTGTCCCAACCATCCCAAGGACCGCCGTCAACATCACCCTCACATCGTCTAAGACAAGTGTAGGCAACATTGAACCATTCGTAGCGTTAGACCGTGGACAATTTTACGCAAAGGCGAAGTTCTACACGACGAGAACCCCAGGTATTACCGAGATAACCGCCATAGCTGAAGGATATGGGGCTGCTCAGCTAAAGGTTACAACTGTTCTGGCGGGGGGGACCCCAGCAAAACTCTCCGTGTACTTTGGACCTGGAAGTCTGCTTCCGGACCGAGGCGTTTCTAGCTCAGTGGTCGTGCAACTTCAGGATTTGAGAGGGATACCCGCGAGAGCTCCTGCAGATGTAGACGTGACGCTCACATCATCGCGTATAGCCGTCGGCTCGGTTACTCCAAAGACAGGAATTCGCAAAGGGACCACCTTTACGACGGCTATATTTACCGCGACAGATGCAGCTGGCGCCACAACCATTACGGCCTCAGCCTCCGGTTACGAGGCTGGTTCTGCGGTCATGTCCAGCCTGGGACCTACCCCCGAGAAGCTAGTAGTTTTCGCCGCACCCCCAGTAATCCGGGCAACAAACGGCGAGCAATCGTTGGTTGTCGTACAGTTACGTGGATTCGACGATCGTCCCGCTAAGGCGCCATCCGACATTATAGTGTCCTTTAGCTCGTCAAATGCCACTGTGGGTGGAGTGGACAGTACGGTCCTCATTCTTTCTGGATCAACTCACTCAAGCGCCAAGTTCTTGGCAACAGGGGCGACGGGGCGGACTGAGATCACAGCGTCATCGCCCGGCTTCTTAGCTGGGTCGGCTAGCATTACGGCGGCACCTCAGGCCCTAGATCCGGTAAGGGTGCAGATCTACCTAGCTCCAGATACACTTCTGCCTGACAATGGGCAGTATCAGTCAGTAGTGATTCAGCTTCTGAACAAGTCCGGCTTCCCCGCTTCGATTCCATCTGATCAGAATATCATACTTTCCGCCTCAAACACCGAGGTTGGCAGAGTGCCTGGCGGCGTAATGATTCCTGCTGGGGCGAATTTCGCGGTAGCATCTTTCGAGACTACGTTTCTGGCGGGAGGCACTGAAATCACAGCTCATGCTAACAATCTGCAAAAGTCCCAAGCTAGTATGAGTAGCAGCGGGCCAGTACCTTCGAAACTAGCTGTATACTCAACGCCAAACGTTCTAGCCGCTGACGCTGGTGCCTACAAATCAATAGTCATCCAATTGCAGGACGTGGCAGGTTCGCCTGCTAAGGCTCCTCGAGACATCCTAGTCACTCTTTCATCGTCCAAAACTGATATTGGTACAGTCGATAGCACAGTAGTAATTCCCTCAGGAGCAACCTACGTCTTAGCTGAATTTCGTTCCACAGCAACAGCTGGGAAGACAGATATCACCGCAATAGCAACGGGCTATGAGCCATCCTCCTACGAACTCACAACAGTAGAACCTTACCCGTCGAAATTGGCAGTATATACTTCTCCACCGCTGCTGGTGGCGAACGGTAAAACGTACGATAGTGTGGTTGTACAGTTGCAGGATTCGAGTGGCAATCCGGCAACCCTTGCCAATCCCCTCGCAATATCCCTCTCATCTTCGGCAAGTAGGTTCGCTAAAGTGGCGAACGCATCAGTTATTCCAGCAGGATTAACATTTACCGTGGTGCCTCTTCAGGTAAACACAGCCGAGGGTGAATTCAGTATCTTCGCATTCGCAACAGGCTTTACGACAGGATCTACAAACGTAAAGACAGTAGCGTTGAAACCCACGCTGACGATAAACCCTAGCCAAGGTGTGACTTTGAAGAAGGGCCAGATACTGGAACTTACTATCCAAACTTCCCTTGATGGCGCTCCAATGGAGGGTGCAACGGTTTCTGGAGCCTCAACTTCCGGAACCATAACACCCGATGCCGCAATAACGGACACGAACGGCATGGCAAAGTTGACCTACTCCGCCCAATCTCCTGGTTCCGCCCTCTTGGCGATAGGTGTAAGCGCGCCCGGCTATGCGCCCGCGTCCATGACAATCCCCGTAACTGTTGAAGATACTGGAGGCTTGGGATTCTTAGAAACGCTAGGAAGATTCCAAGGCATACCTATCCTCCTCCTAGTAATTGCTGGCGCCGCTGCTGCCGTAACCGGATTTCTCATAATAAGGCACAGAAGGGCTGCAGCTGAGCCGACCGAAGAGATCGAGGAAATTGACTATCCAGAGTCAAGTCCGTAGCATGAGACGATAAATAGAATTTATTTGTCAACCGATAATTTTGTCGCTTTTGTCTACCCAAATCCGAGCCTCTGAACAATGATTCTTGCCTTTTCAATTATATCCTTAGCCTTCAATCTTTCACTGGCAAACTCGACCCTTTGAAGGACAATCGAATCCCCTGTTGCCACGATTAGGAATTTGCTTCCATAGCCCAAACCCAGCTTGGCCCTAACCTCCTTAGGTATCACGACCTGTCCCTTCTCCGAGAGTCTTGTAGTATCAACTATGAGATCCGGCAAGTTCGATTATCAAGACGCGTCTTACTTTCCACATTTTATAAACCAAGACCAAAATGTTTCGACTCTTCAGATGCTAATCCTTCCACCGAGCTGAGGAACCCGAATGTAGATGAAATTGATTTCTATGCTTTGATCCAGTGCCGGATTTCACACGCATTAAATCTGAAAGAGGCGCCGATATTTAATGAAACATAGCCGAAAACTTGACAGAGCTTCAACTCCATCTTGAATCGAAACAAAGAAGTCGACTAATCTTACTCAACGGAATAATCGTTCTATCGATAGTGTACGCCTATCTTACAGAATTCATTGGCGGACCAGCTCACTAGCACGCAGTTCAACTTCGAGGCTTGTACGGGACGTTTCTCAGCATTCAGACTTCGGAATTACTCAGCCTCACCTTAGCTGTTTAGACCTATACAATAGATTCTTTGCGATTTTTAGGATTCGAAGCGCTTCAATCTTACTTTTTAGCTCGACCTAGAGAACCCTA
>JAHFOH010000084.1 GCA_023266955.1 Nitrososphaerota archaeon | reverse complement strand
ACGGGTTGATCTTGGTTTATGGAGCGACAACTGCCTTTTACGTGATTTGGATGATCAAACCCTTCATCGACACTGTTCCACGTGACATCGAAGACGCTGCGATGGTAGACGGTGTCTCAAGATGGACGATCCCCTTCCGTGTGGTGATGCCTCTGGTGGCCAGCGGCGTGGTTGCTGCCGTTATCTTCGCCTTTATTCTGAACTGGACAGAATTCTTATACGCACTCAGTCTTACGCGATTTCAAGCACGAACCATCCCGGTTCAGATGGCCATTCTAAGCACGTTGGGAGCGGTGTCCACTGGGCAGGGTCAGGCAGCTGCGGTCAGTACCGTGTCCCTTGTTCCTTTCCTAGCGGGCGCGTATTACTTCCAACGATACCTGTTGCGCGCCTTCTCTTATGGATTCGCTCGAAGGTAAACATCAAGACACCTTCATCATCAAATCACGCCGACCCCTTCGGTCGAAGATGCTATGGAAGCCAGATCAAGGAGAGGCTGCTTCTATCGTCGCGATGACCGAGTCCTTCACGCTAGCTAGTCCGTGATAGCCTGCTGATTTGCCAGCTTTCTTAGGTGGCGCAGTGGGGAACAGAATAGGCAACGTGAGCCCAGCTCTCCAATAATCTTTTAATCGTTTGGAGCATTCTGCTGGCTCTCCAACGATGGACAACTCCTTTGCCATCCTTTCGGTGACGATCGCCGAAGCTTCCTCTTTTCTACCACCCAACCAGGCCTCCCGGACTTCCTTTGCCTCTTTGGCAAAGCCGCTCTCGCTAATGAGACGGTTGTACCTCGGATAGAAGCCCGCGTAGAAGGCTACCAGCTGCCTGATGCCCTGGATTGCAGCCTCCGCGTCGTCGGAAATGGAGGTGGCGATGAGGGATGCGACCTCTACATCAGACGGTCTGCGACCCACCTTTTTGGCAGCGGACTTAACAATCTCTGCCGCTTGGCGTGATCGCTCCACGGTGTACCACACTGAGATAGCGCCGTCCGCGATCTGCCCACAGAGTTCGAGCATTCTTGGGAAAACAGCTGCAAGGTATATCGGAACCTTTTTCCGAAGCGGCGTGAACCATAGGTCATAGTCTACCTGCGGATAGATGCTTCCCCTGTGGGAGATTTTGCCGTTTTGAAGGAGGCTTCGGACGATTTCCACCGTCTCTCGAACACGCTGCATCGGCTTTTCATAGGTGAGTCCATGCTCGGGCTCTACTTGCACACGATGGCTAGACCCGAGTCCCAGAATGAATCGCCCCCTAGAAAGGGCGTCGACGGTGGCGGCACCGAGCGCGATGGTCGGCGCGCTCCGAACGAAGACGCTGACTATGCTGGTCCCAAGCTTAATTTTCTTGGTGGATAAGGCGCAGGCCGTGAGAATGGAAAAAGCATCCCAGCCGTGACCTTCAGCCATCCACGCAGATGAGAAGCGTCTTCTTTCAGCCAGCTTGACACATTCTACTATGTCGTTAGCTGTCATCCCGCCCCAGAAGCTGATACCAACTTTACTCATTGCAGTCCTTCCTCACGCTAGGGCTCCAATATAAAATTCGACTGACCGTAATTGGGGAGCGCATCCAGGATTTAGAGCCAAGCTGTCTCATTGCCTCGCTATTTAATACAGTAGAGAGTTTATTAGGTCTAGTTCACAAATACCTTGCGATTATCATATGAGGATAAAGTTCATTGTCCCATTCCCGTTGGATGAAAATGGCGTTAAGCTCCGGGAGGCTCAGTTACCAAAAGAGGTAAGGCGACCGGGTTACGAGGTTACGTTCGTTCCAGTGAAGAACAGCGCTGCCTGGGCAGACAGCGAATACGATCTCACCCTATTAGATATGATGATCTTCGAGGCGGGTCTCAACGCTGAGGCCGAGGGATACGATGCTGTGTGCATAGACACGATGAGCGACTCCGGATTGCACCCCCTTCGATCGAGGCTTAAGATACCCGTCGTCGCACCTGCGGTCGCTAGTATGCATCTCGCATGCATGCTCGGTCACAAGTTCTCCATCATCACTATGTGGGACAAGTGGATTCACCTCTACAAGAAGCACCTCGATGAGTACAAGCTGTGGGATCGGTGCGCATCCCTCCGGCACATTGGCGAGGCTCCTAACCTCGAGGAGCTGTTGACCGGCAAAGAGGAGACTTTCAAGAAGCTTGAAGCGGAATCCTGGAAGGCCATCAAGGACGATGGAGCCGATGTCATCATCTTGGGTTCAACAACGATGCATCAGTCGCAGAAGTACCTAGCTGAGAGACTACCTGTGCCTGTGCTCAATCCCGGTTTGGTCGCCTACAAGATCGCGGAAATGCTGCTAGAGCTCAAGCTCTCGCACAGTAAAGTGGCCTATCCCTCACCTCAGAAGCCCAAGGACGACATGGTCTTAGCCATGGCGGAAACTGCGAAGAAGTTCTCGTGGCCCTGAGCAATTACAATCACCGCAACCTACAGGCTCGGAATCCTTTTGAGCTAGGCAGAGAACACAGGCGAAGAAAATAGGTCGCCATGATCTTTATATGAAATTGAGGCGAACGTTTCTGCTGATTCTCGTATCAGTCAAGAAGCTTTACAATGGACAGCTTTTGGTTTACCCCTCTCCAATAAGAAGGCAGGGGAAGTCCGGTGCTCGAGATTGGTTGACTTTGTAGTATTCGCTCTCATTATCCTAGGATTCCTCAGCGTTATTTTGAACACTGTCGTCGGGGGAGGAGCGGGTACAGTGCTCACGCCATTAATGATTCTCGTTTTCCATCAATCCGCCAACGTCGCGATAGCGACCACCTTCGTCGCTGTCACCGTCGGAGCGGTGGTGTCGACCTTTGCTTACTCAAGGCAGGGGCGCGTGGACTATCGCATCGGATTCGTTCTCGCCGGTCTGACTTTGCCTGGTGTAGTTCTAGGCGCCTTCCTTACGAGCTGGGTGGAAGGCCCTATTTTCGACCTAATACTTGGTGGCGTCGTGATGGCTCTAGCAGTTCTAACCTGGGTGAGTCCGCGAGTCATGCCTGGAACGGAGCCTAAGGAAGGATGGACCCGAAGCTTCACTGACGCATTTGCTACCGACTTCGCATACACTATCAACAGAAGGGTAGCCATATTCGGTGCCGTGATCACCGGGTGGCTGGCTGGTATCTTCGGAGCAGGCGGCGGCTTACTCCTCACGCCGACTATGATCGTAGCAGGCTTCCCGGTTCACATCGCATTGGGAACAGTCAGGCTGGTTGCTTCAGTGCTTTCTCTGGCAGCTTCAGTGACGCGGTTCTCCTTGGGACAGGTAGAAACGAGTTTCGCTCTTTGGCTTTCTATAGGTGCGGTAGCTGGTGCCTTCGTAGGAGCGAGACTAGCTCGGATTCCGAAGAGTGAGCTTCTGAGGAGAATAGTCTCTGTGGGGATTTTCCTGCTCGGTTTGGCCCTAGTTTTGGCACCGTCATTCTGAGCCACTCTGAGGAAAGGATCGCATTCCTCGCTACAACGAAGTCGTAGATGACCCGTAGTGCAAGCAGTGGTTGATGTGTATCAGGAGTTAGTTGTTCATCACGTTGCCCCTTTCGCACTGTTGAATATTGGTCACATGAAATTCATTCTGTACGTTGGTTCTCCTTCATCCCATTTCTGATAGAACGAACGCACATGAGCCACCAGTTTTGCCAGATTCTGATCTAATTCTGAATCCCTCTCTCTCCACTTTCTCATCCCACGCAGGAGCTTCGACTTGTCAGCTTTCAGAAATCGCTTGTTCCGAACAACTAGATCGCCATTGATCATGACGTGATCCACATCAGAGCCCTTAGCCCGAAGGACAAGCAGGTCAATTAGTGAAAGTTTCGGGCTTACGAAGGGAGTCGTGAACCGTGCCATGTTGACTAAGATGATGTCAGCTTTTCTCCCAATTTCGATTGCCCCGATCTCGCTAAGAGCAACCTTGGAACCCCCTATGAGGTTCATGTCCAATATTTCCTCTGAGCTAAGATGACTGGCCTGCACACCAGGAACCCGATGAAGTAACGAGCAAAGCCTCATCTCTTGAAACATGTCTCGCTCATCGTTGATATTTGCACCATCGAGCCCGATGGCGACACTCATCCCCGCTCGCTTCATATCTAATACAGGCGCGATGCCGTTGAACAATCGAAGGTTCGAACTAGGATTATGGACAGCGGTTGCTCCAGTCTTGGCTAGAACCGAAATATCCTCCCTCGTCAGCCAGATCGAATGGGCACACGAGACTTCTGGCCCCAGAATACCTAGATCTTCCAAATGTTTGGCCGGAGTTTTTCCTAGGAACTTCGACCCGTATTGAGCCTGATAGCGAGTCTCTACTAAGTGGGTGTGAATACCTGTCTGTAGACTAACAGCAGTCTTCTTGATTTCTTTCCAGGCATCGTCAGACACCCAATGAACATTAGACGGACCCAGGTAAATTCTGACCCTCTCATCTTTACTGTCATATTTACGGTGGATGTCCTTGAATACCTTCATGTATAGCTTAAGGCGCTCCGCTTTGTCTTTGTCTGTCGCGATGCCGAGTTTGAAATAACGCTTGATTTCTTCTGGTAATGTCTGTAGGAAACTTTCATCAGCGTAGGTACAATAATTTTGATTAGTAAACGCGGGGGCAAACAGAACTCTTCCGCCAGAGTCTATTCCTGCTCGAACAGCCGACCCAATGTCCTTAACATGCCTGTCATAATCGAGCAAATCAAAAGGACTGTAGTAGTGATTGACGAAGCATGTGACTCCGTTTTCGATCTGGTTGATGCATGAGAGCATCACATTATCGTAGGTGTTCCAACCTTCCATGCCCCTGTAGAAGAACTCCTGCACCCAGGCTTCTAGCGGGCCGTCAAGTATACCTCGCAGGATAAGGCTGATGCCATTACCGTGGTCATGGGAATTGATCAAACCGGGCATCACTATGTGCTTGTCCGAGCCGATCTTCCTGTCGTATCGGTAGCTCTTCGAGAGAACCTTGAAGCTGCCCACATCCTTGATCACGGAGCCCTCGACACACACTGCTCCGTCTTTGATGATTTCACGCATCTTGCCGGCACCTTTGATCAGATACTTTCCGTACAGGAGGGTCCTCATATTGAAGGAGGCTTCATCACAATTGAGTTTATAGCCCTATTTGGTTCTCAGTCCTACACGCGGTGCATGCAATTCTTAAAACCCTGCGGCGTAACTGAGCTTTCGCATTGGCTCCTCCGCGACTTGTGCGATCTGTCCTATACGTACCGGGCAATAACCGGCGCTTCCTCGAGAAGGCAGCAAGCCTCGATATTGATGTAGCCATCATCGATCTAGAAGACTCTGTCCCGCAATCAGAGAAGCAGGGAGCCCGGGCTATCGCCCGAGAGGCAACTGACCTCTTAGCAGCTAAGGGCATCGACGTGTTTATCAGAATTAATGCCCTGCCGACTGACCTAGCTGTCGACGATATTCGTGCCACAGTTGGGTCGCACCTACGGGGATTCGTGGTGCCGAAAATCGAAGGCCCCGAGGATGTGAGTCGAGTGGAGGAAATCCTAAGTCCGATCGAGGCGAATCGAGACTCACCTGGATTTGAAATCCTCCCGCTTATCGAGTCGGCAATTGCGGTGGTTAGGGCTTTCGAAATAGCACGCGCCAGTCCGCGCATAGTCGCCCTCGTCTTCGGCGCATTCGACTTCACTTTTGATATGAGGACGAACTGGAGTAAGGAAGGTACGGAGTACGAATTCGCACGGCAGAAACTGCCCATCGATGCTCGTGCCGCCGGTGTTTACGCGATCGACACGGTCTATCCTGATCTTGAGGATGAGGAGGGCCTTGCCAAGGATTCTGAGGTGGCGAAAAGGCTCGGCTATACTGGCAAGACGATTATTCACCCGAAGCAGATTGCGGTCGTTAACTCTACCTTTTCACCAACGAAGAGCGAACTGGAGTGGGCAAGGCGAGTAATCGATGCCTACGAACCCGCGCTTCGTCAAGGAAAGGGCGCCATCTCGCTAGATGGAAAGCTAGTGGACATGGTGCACTACCGGCGGGCACAAGAGATTCTCGCGCTAGACGACCTCATCGCGCACCGCTAGCGGCGCTAGAAACCAGCTTTCCCGTAGCACCGTTCCTAAAAGCAACCTTCAGAGGAGTGGACAGCTTGATCATGCAGTTCAGCTAACGCTGCAAGAAGCTTTCAAGA
>JAHFOH010000083.1 GCA_023266955.1 Nitrososphaerota archaeon | reverse complement strand
ATAGGGCTTCGATACGAGCTTTATCGACTAGAGCCTTTTCATCTCTATTTCGTCCTGTTGACTTCTGAAAAAAAAGAATTCTTTTTCTTCAGAACTATCACCTCTAGTGCTTGCTGAGAGCTTAGCTACAGGAGTTGCTTCTCCATCAGTTTAACTTCACGCGCAAAGCCCCATTGCACCGCGAGCTTTCTTGCCTCATCGTATGCTTGAGGAGAATGGATACGATCAGGTGTGTGTTTCAGTGCATGGTGAGCTAAGTTGAGAGCGATCAGTCCAACTGCCACCTTTCTATTCGCTTCCCGCAGCCTGCCTCGGGACTCAAATGGAGCATTCATTAAGTTCCAATCGAGGATCATGACGGACCCTCCGGTAGGCAAAACATAGATTGCGCCCGCGTAGACAGGAAAGACATCTCGTATGGACTCTACGTCAACTCCATTGGGACATCTTCGGAGAACTTCTCTTACGAGTGCTTTCGCTCCACTATCTAGACTGCTACAGGTCTGAGCTATGAACTGCTGGACCCTGTCTCTTTTCATCCGTCTCAGCTAGTGCGCGTAGTATCCTCCATCAATCACGATGGTTTGCCCGGTGATGTAGTCAGAGTCTCTGCTTGCCAAGAACACTGCAAGGTTTGCAACCTCTTCGGGTTTGCCGAATCTCTTCAATGCCGTCTCTTTAATCAGATCTTGAACCTCCTTGGGGCTTAACCAATCAATCCAGCCTGTTTCAATACTACCGAGAGCCATCGCGTTGACCTGGATATGTGGCGCCAAGATCCTAGCCAAACTCTTGGTCATGCCCAGAATTCCAGCTTTTGCCACACTGTATGCAAATCCGTAAACATCTCCCGTAAGAGCAGGAGTTGAGGATATGTTCAGAATCTTTCCCCGTTTCTGCCTCATCATGATTGGGGAGACAGCTCTGCTGCTTAGGAAAGTACCTTTCAGATCCACGTTCATCACGTTATTCCACATCTCCTCTGTAACATGGCTTAACTTAGCGTGCCAAACCTTCTTTGAGATGTAGCCGGCGTTGTTCACAAGGATGTCTATACTTCCGAATTCCCTAATCGCTGTTTGGACGAGAGTTTCGACTTCATTGGCATCAGATACATCTGCTTTGACAGCTATTGCAGTTGAACCAATCTTCTCTATCTCGGTAACAACGTTCGTTGCTTCATCCTTAGACTCCCGGTAATTTACCACAACCTTGGCTCCCTCTCTAGCGAGCTCAACTGCAATTGCTCTTCCGACTCCCTTACTCGATCCTGTTACTATCGCGACTTTACCATGAAGCTTCATGCTATAGGCGAAAACAGCAGCTGAGGGCTTAATAACGTATCAAGGACTCAAATGGAAAATTCTAGGATGCACTAAAGATCTCTCTTCCTCTCACAAATGTCTTCACTACAATACGATCATCGCCACGGTACATGAGTTGAGAGAGGAGCCTACCACTATCCTTGAACGGCTCTCTTCCACGCTTAGTATCTATTCGGTAAGGATCTATAACCAAAAAATCGGCTTCTTTGTTTTTCCTGAGGCTGCCAATTCGACCCTCTAGACCAAGAGCAGTTGCTCCTCCTAGGGTTGCGAGATAGAATGCGAATCGAGGGTCAATGAGCAATGTTTGCTTAGCAACCCCAAGTTTCTCCAGAATTTGCCGATAAAGTGCTGATGCGAATTTTCCGGAGGAATCAAGGTCCGCCTTGGATTCGCGTAAGCTTTCGGAGAGAAACTTCCTGAATATCCACATAGCCTTAGATGCGTAGCCTGCCATCGCCATTTCTCTGAACATCGAGAGAGAAGGGCCTCCAGCGACATCGGAACCTAACCCAACTCTAATCCCTAGTTTGATAGCTTCCCTTAGGTCCATGATTCCGCTTCGGAGGAATAGATTCGAACTCGGACAGTGCGCGATGCTTGTGTTAGTATTTGCCAGGATCTCCAGCTGTTTCTCAGTCAGATAGATGGCGTGAGCCATGATGGTCTTCGGCCCCAACATTCCACATTCTTGGTAAACTTCAACGTAACCTGCTGAGCCGTGGGCTTCACGCAGCCATTGGAGGTCTTCATAGCTTTCGGCCAGATGTGTTTGAATGTACGCACCGTACTTCTTAGCTAGCTTTGAGGCGCCCTTCATCAACTTCCGGCTACATGCGGGGGCGGCTCTAGGGATGAACGAGTAATGGAGACGCCCATCCCGATTATGCCACTTGTTGCACAATTCTTCACTTTGTTTGAGGGACTGCTCGGTGTCCTCCAAGTGGTCCTCAGGAACTTCCATATCCGTCATCACCTTCCCCATTATCACCCTGACACCGGACTTCTGTGCTGCTTGGAAGGCTGCATCCGTCGCTTTATGATGAATTGTTGTGTATACGCAAGCCGTAGTCGTTCCATTGGTCTTTAGATCCTCGAAGAATCTCTTAGAAATCTCTATGGCCCTGTTTGGTTTTGATAACCTAGCCTCAACTGGGAAAACATAGTTTTCAAGCCACGTCAGCAAGTTTTCAGCGTCAACCGCAGTCACGTCGTACTGGGGGAGATGGACATGCGCATCTATCAGGCCAGGCATGATAACTAATCTTCCAAAGTGGTTCTTCCTCCCTTGGACGCTCTTTGGCATCCTGTCTCTACTGCCGCAATACTCGATCTTCCCGTCGTCGGTAACTGCCAGCGCACCCCTTGGGATGAACTCGCTTTCTGAAGGAGTAAGTGGATTCAGTATGGCTGCTAGATAGATGGTACTCATATCATTAGGTCGTTCAGGTTATATCAGAGGATATAGCTTGTCTGGATGAAATTTTGGGTGAGGCAGAGAATCTCAGTCAAAGCCAGTTGGAACAAGATTGCAAGGCACTATCAGCGCAAGACGAGAATCTCGACTGAAGATTTTCACTACGGAGCGCTAGCTCCAGGCGAAAGTAAGTTAAGACTTCTTGGCGATGTGAAGGGGAAAGAAGTCCTTGAACTCGGATGCGGTGGAGGACAAAACACAATAGCATTGAGCAAGCTTGGTGCATTCGCAGAAGGCATCGACATATCTCCCGAACAAATCAATTTCGCCAGAGAACTCGCCCGAACAGAGAAAGTTGCTGCAAAATTTCATGTACGCTCAATCGATCACCTGGGAATTTTCAGTGATGAGGGCAAGGACCTCGTAGTCTCGTCGTTCGCTCTCTCTTACGTGGAGATGCTCGACAACGTATTCTCCGAGGTTTACAGGATTCTAAAGAAGGGCGGACTCTTCGTCTTCGCGGATTCGCATCCGTTCACCAATAGGGGGAGGGCGGTTCGGGTTGGGGGAAGGTCGCTTTGGGCCTTAGACCAGTATTTCAAAAGAGGAGTCATGGTTTGGACATGGCCGAGGTTTGAAGACGGCACGACTGCTAGCTTCCGAAGCTACCATCGAACAATACAGGATTATTACGACGCCCTCACCAAAGCTGGGTTTACTGTTGAAAGAATTGTTGAACCGGAGCCGGTTCGGATGAAGGGCACGAAACCTGTTGAGGAGACTCCGTGCTATGCACCTGACGTGGCGAAAGAGTATCTGATTTGGAGGAATGTTCCCTACACCATAATCTTCAAGGCGAGAAAGCCGGGGTAGAAGCCGCTTCTTGTCAAAAGAAACCAAGGCAATTGTTCTACTTTCTGGAGGACTTGATTCTGCCGTAACGCTATGGTGGGCTAAAAGGAAGGGCTGGCGACTTTACACTATTACCTTCAACTACTATCAAAGGCATCGAAGGGAGGTAGATTCAGCAGAGAAACTGACGAAAGCAGCTGATGTTGTTGAACATAAAGTCATAGATGTTCAATACCTAAAGGAGATCGCGGACAGTACATTACTCAAGGAAGCGTCTCTGAACATCGAAATCAAGGACAGACCTGGGATATACGTTCCCGCCCGTAATACAGTCTTCTACGGAATAGCAGCCTCCTGGGCTGAGACGATAGAAGCGAGATGGATTATAGGGGGCCACAATAGGATGGATTTCAAGCAGTTCCCCGATTCTACTCCAGAATATTTCAGCCTATTCAACAGGCTTCTTCGGATAGGTACTTGGATAGGGAGGAAGCGGCCAATAAGAATACTGACACCGCTTTCAAAGATGAATAAAGTCCAAATCGTTAGGTTGGGGCTGAAGGTTGGCGTACCGTTTGAATTGACATGGAGTTGCTATATGGGACGAGAGAGGGCTTGCGGCTCATGTCAAGCTTGCAGGATCAGGCTGAATGCCTTTGAAAAGGCGGGAGTAAAGGATCTTGTTGAATACGAGCTTCCTATTCCCTGATCATTGCCCGTAGGTTGTGGCAGGGAGCTGCTTGGGGGACGTGCTCTACGAGCCCTCCGCACAATGGAAAGGATCGCAATTAAGATGCCTGCGACGATTAACGCCCAAATGTATCCAGGAATCTCAGCCCTCACTTGCACACTAGTTTCGATATGCACGTTTTGGGCTCTATCGATCAACGAAGCCCGAAGATTATGTATCCCCGTCTTAGATGCGTCGAAGAAGAGTGGAACCAAATAGGTTCCGTTCAGGCTCGTATCGAAGCTTCTGTAGAGCTTCTCATCAAGGTAGACCTCCAAGAGAAGATTGGGAATAGACGGTGTTACTCTCACAGAGGCAATGGTATACTGAAAGATCGGCAGAGTATCAGGAGTTTGTATAGATAAAGTCGGCGTCAGATTAGTGCTGACCCGAATTCGGACAGCTCCACCAGGTGCAGCGAGGACGCTGATGAAAACCTTGTTACGTTCATCCGCAAAAGCGCTACCTGTGGAGAATGGCGCGTCCTTCAGCGTTGCGGTCCCGTTGTTCGCGTCGATTACTCTAACAGGCCCCTGTCCACTCCCCTTAGTTTCATCAACTAAGTAGATTAGGACTCCCTGTTCAGGTAGGGATGAGTCGAAGCCGATCCTCCGTCTCAACTCTAGAAGGTAGTAGTTTCCATTGTTAAGAGGGATCTGCAGAGCGCGTATTCCATCAGGAAGCTCGAGGGGATTGAGAGTGAATTCCCCTTCTCGTTGTATCGTGGTTGCTGGAGATAGCCATCCCAGCTTGATTCTGCTCCATGACTCGAGATGGGATGGCGTGCTGCCTGGTGGCTTTCCGAGGCTTGCACCTCCGTCCATCAGCGACCACGGTCCCACGAACTGGTGGTCCAGATTTTTGCTATCGTAAAGATCGGGCAGGAACCCGATTTGATGGGCGAATTCATGCGCCCATACCCCCAATAGGCTAAATTCAGAGACTATTGACGCCTTGTCGATGCTAACGCCGTCTATAGTCCTAACCGCGGACGGTTGATTCCAAAAGGTCTTGGACCATATTTCGGATGAGAGTCTTCTGGGCGAGGTCTTAGCTTGGTCATTACCCGCATGCATGATTATTAGGCTCTCATATTTTGAGAAGTCAACATCCGGATCAGCGAGTGGAATCGCGTCCAGTATCATTTGCCAGCTGCCCTGACTGTTTCCTCCAGCATCGTCTCCATGTTCGGACGCATCGGCCCCGTAGAAGGCGATTCTCTTTGGGAGCGTGATCCATTTGCGTAAGACATCGCTTTGGAGACTTACCTTCCGATATGATACCTCCGTGTAATACTGATTCAATTGCATGAGGAGGTGGTCTAGCGGCTCCTGGAGAGAGGCCGAGCCGGACGCGTCAGGAAACTGAACCGGGATTACTATGACCTTCTGAACGCCTGAAGGAGTGCCAAAGACTTCGAGGCTCGTCGATTCAGAATAGGCAAAGGACGTGCGGAGAGTGCTAAGAAGAAGGAGAGCAATGAGAACTCGAGTTGAAAAATTGCGCAAGGCGCGGTGAATTCTATGATGAACTTGAGTGCGCTTGATAATGTTTATGCAGTAGAATTTCAGATGACTTCGTAAACGGCCAAGTTGCCTTCTTTGTCGAAAACCGCTATGTCTCTCTCCGATTCGAACGGATAGCCGACTATTAACATCAATCTTCCATACATGTACGTAATATCCTGCGTCGAGGGTCTTAGCGCTCCTGAAGGATGGGAGTGCGCAACGCCCAATATCGAAGCATCTGCTGGAAGCATGATTAACGGGAAACTCGAGAAGGCCTCTGCATGAGTTGCGAGGGGAGGAATCACAAGCTCTGTTATGGTAATTTCATTCTCCTTCACCTTTCCACGTAGGAGTAGGATCCCC
>JAHFOH010000082.1 GCA_023266955.1 Nitrososphaerota archaeon | reverse complement strand
ACAATGCTACGTATGGCGGTGATGGTACCTACACTAAAGCTACCAGTTCATGTGAGGTCTTTACCATCCTCCAGGGTCCAACAACCATAGTTACGTTCCTTCACAATCCAGACCATTCTGTCATCCCTCTTAACTCCAACGTTACTCTGGGCTCTATAGTTCATGACAATGCTACAGTATCTGGAACTGTTGACGGGTTTGCGATAACCGGTACCATAACTTACCGATTCTTCACCACTATTGGTTGCACAGGCACCCTCACCGCCAGTAGTGCTTCCGTAGGTGGGGAATCCGCATCACAGGGGCCACTAGCTGCTGGCGTGTACAGCTTCAATGCTACCTATTCAGGGAACACTAACTATCTACCGTCGACTAGTGCGTGTGAGCCTTTCAAAGTCAGCAAGGGTCAACCATCGATAGAAACCTTCCTTCATAATCCAGACCACTCAGTCATCCCTCTAAATTCCAATGTAACTCTGGGTTCTATAGGTCACGACAACGCTACAGTATCTGGACAAGTAGATGCCCTCTCTCTCGCCACTGGTGCCTCTATTACCTACCGCTTCTTTACCACCATTGATTGCACAGGCTCCTCCACTGCCAGCACTGCTTCTGTAGGTGGAGAATCTTCATCGACTGGTGCACTCGCCGCTGGATTATACAGCTTCAACGCCACCTACAGCGGAAACAGTAACTACAAGCCTGCTAATAGTTCGTGTGAACCCTTTAAGGTTAGTAAGGGTCCAACAGAGATCGTTACCTTCCTTCACACCGCAGATCATTCCGTCATTCCTCAAGATTCGAACATCACTCTGGGTGCAATGGTTCATGACAACGCTACGGTGTCTGGACAGGTAGATGCGTTCTCACTAGGTGCGGATGGTGCCACGATCACGTACCGCTTCTTCATAACTATCGATTGCACTGGATCCATCTCCACCAGCAGTGCTTCTGTCGGTGGAGAGTCAGCATCACAAGGCGCTCTTGCCGCGGGAGTGTACAGTTTTAATGCAACTTATAGTGGTAACAGCAACTATCTACCATCGAGTAGTACATGTGAGCCTTTCAAGGTGAGCAAGGGACCAACATCGATAGTTACCTTCCTCCACAATCCAGACGACTCTGTGATCACTCCTAATTCAAACGTTACTCTAGGTTCTGTGGTCCATGACAATGCAACAGTATCCGGAACGGTTGATTCCTTCTCAGTAGGTGCAGGAGGCGCTACGATCACGTACCGCTTCTTCACCAGCATCGATTGCACAGGCTCCTTCACCGCCAGCAGTAATTCTGTAGGAGGAGAGTCTGCATCGCAAGGTCCTCTTGCTGCTGGACTATACGGCTATAACGCCACTTACAGCGGTAACAGCAACTACAAGCCCGCTACTAGTGGATGTGAACCTTTCAAAGTTAGCAAGGCCCAACCAGAGATTGTTACGTTCCTTCATAATCCGGACCACTCAGTGATTACTCAAAATTCCAATATCACTCTAGGTTCTATCGTTCACGACAATGCTACAGTGGCTGGACAGGTAGACGCGTTCTCCCTCGCTACAGGTGCCACTGTTACCTATCGCTTCTTCACGACCCTTGATTGCTCAGGCTCGTTCAGCTCTAGCACAGTTTCCGTAGGATCAGAATCTTCATCGCAGGGACCATTAGCTGCTGGATTGTACAGCTTCAACGCCACATACAGCGGCAACAGTAATTACAAATCCGCCGCTAGCTCATGTGAACCATTCAAAGTCAGCAAGGGTTCCACGTTAATCTCAACTGCCATCCATGTTGATGGATTCCACAGTAACGTTACTGGTACGTCACAGCCTCTAGGCACCTCAGTTCATGACAATGCTACCATATCTGGAATGGTTGACGCATTCCCCATAACTGGTACGGTGACGTACAAACTCTTCAAGAACGGTACATGCGATGGCTCTCCGTTCTCGTCCGATCCTGAAAGTGTTGGATCAGAGTCTTCTTCCACCGGGGCGTTAGGTGCAGGCTCCTACAGCTTCAAAGCTGTTTATGGTGGTGATGGAAACTACACTGGCTCTACTAGCGCCTGCGAACCTATGACAATCGACAAAGGCCCTACCACCATTGCTACCGCAATTCATGTGGATGGATCTCACGTCAATGTAACCGGCTCTGCCCAGCCTCTAGGTACATCACTTCACGATAATGCTACCATATCTGGAATGGTTGACGCATTCCCCATAACTGGAACTGTCACATACAAATTCTTCAAGAATGGAGCATGCGAGGGGTCACCGTTCTCCAGTGATCCCAAGAGTGTAGGATCGGAGTCTTCGTCGACTGGAGCTCTTGGTGCAGGCGACTATAGCTTTAACGCTACGTACAGCAGTGACGGTAACTACACGGGCTCTTCCAGCCTATGTGAGCCCTTCACCATCCTTAAGGCTTCAACAACAATCGCTACACAAGTTCATGATTCGACTCACACCGATATCACCGGCGCTGCAGTTCCTCCAGGTACTATAGTTCATGACAACGCCACTGTTTCTGGCACCGTTAGTCCATTCACAATCACTGGTACCGTACTGTACCAGCTTAGGAGTGGACTTTCATGCTCCGGCTCGGTACTGTTCTCTCAGACTAGAACCTTGTCAAGCGGTCTAGTTCCTGAGTCTACGCCTCAGACATTGCCTATCGGGACTTACAGCTGGAATGCTACTTACAGCGGTGACGGTAATTACACTGGCTCTGCCAGTTCTTGTGAGCCTTTCACCATTATGCCGCGTAGCGCCGTGACCAGTAGCTCTCTTTGTGGGTTTGACACCAACTCTAACAGTGCAGGTAGACAATTCCGCCTCATCTTCACACAAGATCCCACAAATCCCAGCACGTTCAAGCTGACGGCCAGCAACCCTGGCCAATTCTACTACAATGTGTTCCACGTAGGAGTTCCAGGGAGCACAGCAACTCTCTACATCACAATTCCTTATCCCTTTGTGACGCAAGGCGCAGTCCCGATCCATGTCTATAGCCTAGTCAGCATGATTTCCGGCTGCTTCGTGCCCTCAGGTGAAATCAGCTCAACTGTGACTGGAATCTCCCTCGGCAGCTACGGCCCCCAAGCCTTCGGGTCTACTGTGATGATAACGGTTTCCGGCACGGTACCAGCGTCTGGGCTCTTCTACGTAACGATCCATCTCGACTACGGTCTGAAGGGCACTGGTGGTTACACCCCATCCGGCAGCGGCACCAATGCCGTATCTACTTCAGGCGTTAACATCACCAACCCCGGCTCCTATGTGTTCGGAGTTAGCGGCAGTCCTACAGATAGTCAGACAATTATGAACGAAAACGTCTTCAAACGTGATCCAGGCTTTGCAGGGATAGTCACAGATGTCCAGGGCAACCCTGTTCAGGGCGTTAAGGTGCAAATCTATGGGCCTGACGGCAAGTTGTTGGCTACGGTCTATACTGATCAGGATGGCTGGTATCTCTACTCTTACAAATACACTGGCAAGGCAGCTACCTTCAGGATAAGACTTCCAGATTACAATTTACAGCAATATGTGACCGTGAAGGCAAATGGCTTGGTGGTAGTAAACTTCCAAGTCTCTTAGCGCAGAATTTTCGCGAACTCAGAAGCAGTCCCCCTGACCGGCACGACTAGCCGAATTGTTCATTCGTAACCTTGGCAGCTGAAGAAATGACCGATAGGGGTTATGGTTATGCGTACTACTAGGGGAAGGCAGCTGAGGAGAGCTCGGAAAGGTAAACTCGCAGAATCCCTCTTTAGACCGCATTGCAGTCTGAGGGGAGATTTACATTCAGGGAGGGATTAGTTTCTTTCGCTCTAACGGTGTGAAGAAATTGTACGCAGGGTCGTATTGATGGGGGTAGGGTTTGCGATCGACCAATACGGTAAGAGCATGGAGTTTTTGCATGTAGAGGTTGTTCAGCACCTGGAGTTCTTTGAATTCTTTGAGGAATCTGGCTCCTTTGCTGGTGATGTGGTACACGCCATTATTGCCGATGCGTTCTAGGAGTCCTGTTTCTGTGAGGAATGAGAGGTATTTTAGTAGTAGGTCGTAGCTGAGATTAGCATTCTGCATTATTCTAGTTTTGCCAGCACCATCACCAGCAGCATCTAACATAGCGGCAGCTATTTCGATCCTGCCTCTCCTCCCTCGTCTGTTATTTGTTTCAGATACCATACGTTTGGTAGTTTGTGAGGACTGCTCCATTTCGTCTTCGAACATATTCAGATCCCAGTTACCTTTGCGGATTCCTTCCTTTTCGCCGCGGCGAATGATCTAAGCACGAAATAAGCTGGAAAGGTGTCGGAGAGACTCGCCGCATGGCATTCAGATCTTTCGGAATGGGGATAAGGAACCCTTTGGAATGGGCGTTTCCGTCTCGTGAAACGCGAGGAGTATGCGCAAGTCTAACCAGTTTGCCTGCTAACATCTTGCAGGTCTCCGAGGGAAGTTATGTAGGTTATGCAATTAATTCGTGAACTTCTTCGAAGTTATGGGAATACAATATAGAAGTTGTGAAGCTCTAGTATAGAACTCAAACCTAGATCTTCCATAAGGATTAATATGATACTCTCACGGAATTTGCGCGAGAATAGTGTCGGGTCTCACGTCCAGTAGAGGAACTGTTCGACATAGCAATCAGCTGGGCGGTTACGGAGTTGTTTCATCGACGTCCCAGTTTCCTCGGCGATTGAGAACAAAAAAGATGCTCCGTTCTATGCGTGTTCTGGCCCTGATAGCGCTCGGTCTTTTAGTTCTGCCTGCAGTCCTTCCAGCCTCAGCCGTTACGTTGGGGACAGACTTAGGTGCCGGTAAAATGGAGCTTGACGGGAACATTGCTGACAACGTGAGCCCGTGCTCACCAACTTCAATACTAAGTGATGCGTGCGCATCGGACCTGCCGACCGACTGGGGCGACTTGTTTAACGGTACTGGAGCTACCCGGACTTTCCCAGCAGGAGCGGTCAAAGCGGCCTGGGTTAATGATCAGGCCGACCCTGACCCCAGCTTCTTCACTAGCGGCAACCATGAAACTCAAGATGTCAGTGCTTGGCAATGCGGCACACAGACGCCTTCTCCTGGCAAGGATAACATCTTGCACGCATACTCTGTTCTGTTCACAATAGCAAGTGGCGGTAGGTCCGGCCACACAATTCTGTACATGGCATTTGAACGAGAGAGGAATACTGGCGATAGTAACAACGGTTTCTGGATATTGAAGAATAGTACGGTCGCCTGTGACCCGGTCGCAGGCACTTTTACTGGCAGGCACGAGAATGGAGACCTTCTGATAGCTTCGTTGTTCACGAGTGGAGGTTCGCTTACCACCATTAAAGCCCACAGGTGGGTAGGCACTGGCGCCAGTGGATTCCTAAACACAACCGCGGAAGCAACGGGAGCGTCCTGCTCTAACGTAGAAGGTCCTGTTCTAGACCTTTGTGGCGCCGTGAATAACGTTACCGTCACGGCTCCATGGTCCACCATCGCGTTCCAGCAACCTTCGGGCACGTTAGATGTATCCGAATTCTACGAGGTAGGAGTGGACCTTACAGCCTTGGGCTTCACGGGTTGCTTCAACAATGTATTGGCTGACACCCGCGCCTCACCCACAGGGAAGACGGGTCCCCTTCAAGCGGCCCTGAAGGACTTCGTCCTCGAAAATCTCAGTACCTGCGGCAGCATACAGGGAATCAAGTTTGCCGACGGGAATGCGAATGGTGTGAAAAACTTTGGTGAGCCTCCTCTATCCGGCTGGGTAATTCACCTGTACAACTCGACACCTAGTCTCATAGCTACCGCAACAACCAATAGTACAGGCGGTTACATGTTCAGTGGCCTCGTACCAGGTACCTACAAGGTGTGCGAGGTCCGTCTAACTTCGGATTGGACGCAAAGCTTACCGAATGCTACGACAACTGGAAATGTGGCATGTAGTGGCGCTGGAGAAGCCGCGCTTGGCTATACGGTTGTTCTTGGCGCTGGTCAGAATCTCGGTCCATTTAACTTCGGAAACTTCCTTCCTACAACTACAGCTACTTTCCTGCACCTTGGATTACCATCTGATTCTCCACCTCATACTGTCATCACTGTAGGTACCAATGTCAGTCTAGGTGCTACTGTTCATGACAATGCTACCGTTTCTTCAGCGGCCAGTCCATTCCCCATCACTGGTACTATCACGTACCGCTTCTTCACTAAC
>JAHFOH010000261.1 GCA_023266955.1 Nitrososphaerota archaeon | reverse complement strand
TGAATCTGCTGTGGATCTTCGCCTTAGAGATGAAGCGGTACATGCACGTTCACAATATCACTGAAGAACAGATAGCGGAGGTCGCTGTGAAGAATAAGGCAAATGCCTTGGGTCATCCGTGTGCCCAGCTTGCTGGAAGAATTACTGTGGAGGATGTGATGAAATCTGAACCAATTGTTTGGCCCGTCAAAAGGCTTGACGTAAGCCCTCCCAGCGATGGCGCGGCGGCCGTGGTGCTAGCCTCAGAAGAGGTGGCGAAGAAGCTTACCGATACCCCTGTTTGGATAGAGGGGGTGGGTTGGAATATTGATAGTACGTACTGGACGAACCGTGACCTCTACTATCCCAGATATGTTGAAGAGGCTGCTAGAACCGCGTATCGGATGGCGAAGATAGAGAACCCGCGGAAGCAGATAGATGTGGCAGAAGTCTACGATCCCTTCGATTACAAGGAACTTCACCACCTTGAAGGACTACTTTTGGCGAAGAAGGGTGAAGCCCCACGCCTAACAGAGCAAGGAGTTACGCAAAGAGACGGAGAGTTACCGGTGAATCCGTCAGGGGGCTTATTGGGTGTAGGCAACCCAATTGCGGCAGCCGGAACAATGAAGGTGTGTGAAATCTTCTGGCAACTTCGAGGGGAAGCGGGGAAGAGGCAGGTGAAGAATGACCCACATACGGGATTGGCTCAAGCGTGGGGGGACCTCATGCAATACAGCTCCGTCATCGTGATGAAATCATAGGTATTGAATATGAGTGCCAAGATCTCTGATTACCCGGGTCACGAGATTTCTCTACAAGATCTAAGGTCCGGAAGGACATTTTTGGTGCCTTTCAAAACGGAGTTCAGGTATGCTTGGGCTTTAGGCGCAGCTATGAGCAGATTCCTTCGAGAATTGAAAAACGGGAAGATCATTGCAAGGAGATGTAACAACTGCAAACGCGTCTTAGTTCCACCGCGGATGTTCTGCGAGAAATGCTTTCGCTCTACAGATGCATGGGTCTACGTAAAGGATTCTGGGGTTGTGAACACTTACTCCATTTCCTATGTTGCAACAGACGCTACTCGACTCAAGAAGCCTCAGATCATAGCTGTGATCGAGATAGACGGTGCGTCGAAAGGAATAGGTATTCTCCATTTTCTCGGACAAGTGAAGCCAGATCAGGCAAGAATAGGCATGAGGGTGAGAGCGGTCTGGAAATCAGCTAAGGATAGAGTAGGGTCAATTACTGACATCCGCTACTTCAGGCCATCAGAGGGCTGAACCGTGGTAGCAATTTCTGGAAATAAAAGTTCGGAAGGTGAATTCAGGGTATGGCGGGGCAAACTTCCTCTAGAGCACAGGTACACCTCCGGAGTAGCTGGCCAAAGATTCTTTGGTTCTCTTAAGAACCGAGGGGTGTTAATTGCATCAAGATGCTCTAAGTGCGACGTTTCCTATCTTCCCCCAAGACCATATTGTGAGAGTTGCTATGAGGCCATCGACAGTTGGGTGGATGTGAAAAACTCTGGTAGCCTCTACAGCCATACTTTGGCATTCGAAACCCGAAAGGGCAGAACTCTCAAGACACCGATTGTCTTCGGATTAATCAGATTTGAGGGTGTGAGAGGCGGACTTGTCCATCGAATCTCTGCGGTTGACCCAAAGAAACTGACGTTTGGAATGAAGATGGAACCGAAGCTCAAGCCCAAAAATCAAAGAACAGGGTCGATAAACGACATACTCTTTTTCCGCCCCGTTGTGTAGTCACAAATCTACTTTCTTTATAAGAAACTAAACAGATCTGAACCCGGCGGCATGCGTGAGGTAATCATAGCGCGTCCAGTCCGCACACCTGTTGGAAAATTTGGTAGAAGTCTTAGAGATGTACAGGCGACAGAACTCGGGGCGCTTGTGATCCGCGAGGCTGTTCGAAGGGCAGGCATCACGCCTGAAGATGTTGACGAAGTAATTATGGGAAATGTGATATCTGCTGGTCTTGGTCAGAACCCGGCTAGGCAAGCTGCAATCCATGCTGGATTGCCGGTCGAAGTAGGTGCACTAACTATCAACAAGGTGTGTGGCTCTGGACTGAAGGCTATCATGTTGGGGGCTCAAGCAATTAGGGCCGGAGATGCAGAGGTTGTTGCTGCCGGCGGCATGGAAAGTATGAGTAATGCTCCATATCTCATAAGATAC
>JAHFOH010000260.1 GCA_023266955.1 Nitrososphaerota archaeon | reverse complement strand
CGGACCGCGGCTCTGACAGCGGGGTGCCGGATGTCCTCGACCCGTTGGCAATCGTCTACCTTGGAGTACTGGACGCGGTAGCGCAACGGAGCCCCATCGGCCCCCAACTGTCCGGGGGGCATGGGCTTAACTCCGACGTAGCAGTACTTGTCGATCGCCATCCCCAGCACCGCACCTCCATGCTCTTGGAACCATTCGGGGTAGTCGGTGCCCCCACCGAAGAGTGAAACTCGTAGAGGAGTCTGAGTCAGAATCATTCTAAAATCCGCCTAGGGTAATTACTAAGAATTAAGCTCACCTTTCGCAAGAGTTGACTTGAGGACGCGATCTTTGTCCCTCCCACTCTGAACAGTTGTATGATGCCAAGTTTTCCGCACACGGCATCTTCCGCTGGGTTCGGTTCCGTGCGGTCGCCGCCGTTGGCGAAGTAATGCGGACGCACACGAGTCAGAGCTTCACACACGGTGCCATCACTATCGTCAACTTCCATCAGGTGGGTTACGACTGACAATGCTTTCAGTATCTCAGCTCGCTCAAGAAATGGCATGAACACGTAGCCCTTCTTCCGTATGAGCCATGCGTCACTGTTCAATACTACCACTACATAATCGTCGTACGTTGCTGCGGCTTGCAGATAGTGCAGGTGACCGACGTGTAACGGGTCAAAGCCACCACTACATAGAATCATCTGCTATCTCCTCTTGCGGCGGCTGCGGAAGCGGCATCCAGAATGGAACAGTAACATTTCCGTAGGAGCCATAACTTTCAATAAACCAGCCATTTCCTTGTCGCTCACCTTGTCTTACGACCTGTCCACTTAGTGAATTGTTAGCGATGAATACCACCAAAACTTTTTCTGCCAATTCTGGTAGCCTCTCGCTCACCGCAATCCACCTCTCTACCCGCTCAGGCCGCGAATCGCTAGGCTTCCCATATGTAGCACCGATCGGCCCCATCGGAACAGGCTCAGGCTGCGGCGCGGCGTCGATGGCACGAATAGCTTTGGCTGCCAACCTATGTGATTCGATGCTAAACTGTTCCGCACCTAGCCGTTCCATCCTTGCAGCTTCCTCCTCGCAAATATACGCTGCTCGTGAGATAGCAGCCTGTCGCTTCGCCTCGGATTCGGCCCACAACAGTTGAAACTTAGCCGCTGATGCTAGATTATTACAGGCTTCTACTTGTGCGTTTTCCAGCGCACAGACGGGGCATGGAATGAGGTGACCGTTATGCTCTAAGTAACGGAAACCACAGGTCGCGCACTGTGTGCCAGTATCAGATATAATTAGCGCTCCTTCGACCGGCATGTTACTTGCTCCTTGTGTTTAGCTTTCGCTCCAGATCCTGTTTCCAGTCTGGGTGTAGTCCAGCGCGGGTGCACCACTCGGTCCACTTTCGTCTAGCAATAGCGTCAAAGTATCCCCAAGCTAAAATCCACGCCAGTGCGATAGTGATCAGTACTCCAATCACTAGATAGATAAAGAGCTGTTCGTTAACGGTTGGTATTGGTGCAGCAGCGATGGTGCTTAGAATAGCGGTACAGAGGCTCTCGGGAGTCATTAGCGTCCTCCTCTCCACAGGGTGATTAGGAATGCAATTATGGCTGCCAGTACTAGCCAAAGTTCTATGACCAGGGTGGTACGAGAGGTCATGATTTGTCCTTCCCGCCCTCCGACGGCGCGGCGGTGAGCATAGCTTTATAGATCGACTCCGCATAATTGTCATTAAAGTTGCACGTTTCACCTTCTTGTTGTGGCTTGCGTGCAATCTTCCAGTAAGCCTCATTTCCGGCGTTAATCATTTCCTTTGTTGGTTCCATCGGCACTACGACTCCGCGCTCAAGTTGCTGTAGGCGGGCGGCGGCTGCAAATAGAACTCGTTTCAATCGTTCATACTGAGCCTGGAATTTTGCTCTTCCTGCCTGTTCACACTCACCGTAATGCAATTCTTCTAAGTCCATCAAAGCCCGATCTTGCCACCGTTTCACCAGATCACTCAGCACCACGACGCCCTTGCGGTCAAGGGATTCGAGGGCCATGTCATGCAAGGCATTCCATTCATGGAGAGTACCAGGATAACCACCATCCCAGTATTTCTTTTTACTGTGCTCAATCCGCTCCCGCGTCAGCTTAGTCATGGCTTTAATCTTTCATGAGTTCTTTGAAACTGTAGAACCTTACA
>JAHFOH010000259.1 GCA_023266955.1 Nitrososphaerota archaeon | reverse complement strand
CGGCAACTGACGAAACTCACACCGACAGCAGATTTAGTGTTGCCTTTACTATTAGTTACTAGTTACTATAAGTTGCAACTAGTTATTGGAAAACTTAAGAAGGTAAGGCATTCGACTCCATAAAGATGGTCAACGTAGCCCTGAAGAATGTTAGCAAGCGCTACGGAAATGTTGTCGCACTCGAGGGTGTGGGTCTAGATGTGCGGGACAAAGAATTCCTAACTATCTTGGGCCCTTCTGGAGGCGGCAAGACAACGGTTCTGCGCCTTATTGCAGGACTTGAAACTCCAAGCGAGGGAGAAATTTATTTCGGGGATAAAAAGGTAAATGATATTTCTCCCCGCGATAGGAATGTATCCCTAGTCTTCCAGAATTATGCACTTTTCCCACATATGACAGTTTACGATAATATTGCTTTCCCCCTAGCAATTAGAAATACTCCTCCAGACGAAGTGAAAAAGAGAGTTAAGGAAGTTGCAGAGCTTTTGGAAATAACTCGCCTTCTTGACAGAAAGCCAAAGCAGCTCAGCGGGGGAGAGCAGCAGAGAGTAGCTCTTGGGAGGGCCATTATTAGAAAGCCTGACGTCTTCCTCATGGATGAGCCTCTTTCAAGCGTTGACGCCAGTCTAAGGATTGCCATGAGAACAGAGCTAAAGAAGCTCCAGAAGACGCTAGAGACTACGCTCATCTATGTTACACATGATCAGACAGAGGCGATGACCATGTCAGACAGGATTGCAGTAATAAGGAGCGGGAAGATTGTTCAGATAGACTCGCCGGATGTAATTTATGATACTCCAAGGGATGACTGGGTAGCGTCTTTCATTGGGAACCCTCCAATGAACCTTATTGACGGTGTTATCGGGGCTAATGGACAAGTTCAGTTGAGCGGGACTCAATCTTCTATGATGCTTCCAAAATCCGCGTCTGCAGACAAACTTACTTCCGGAGCGAAGGCTAGAATAGGTGTAAGACCTGAGGATATCCACGTAAGTTCCCAGCCCCTCGATGGAATGTCATGCATCGGTGAGATCTACCTTCTCGAATCACTGGGAGATAGCACTATTGTGGATGTTAAGGTTGGAAGTTCGATAATTAGGGCTAGGGAGAAAGCCGGTTTCAGGGCTCAAATTGGGGATAAAGTCTACTTGAAGTTTGACGACAGGAGACTCGCTATCTTCGATTCACAGACCGGCACTAGGATTTAGTGGGTTGTTCCCAGAGTAAGCCCGCGAGCCATGTATCTCTTGATCGCGAGTGAGAGGATCAGCGCGGGTATCAATGCTAAAGTGCCGCCAGCATTCAGCTCATCGAAGTCAAGAACCCTGAAAGACTCTATCGATTCCCCAAATCCCGACCATACAGCTCTGCTAACGGGCTTGACGCTTATTCCCGAGAGGAATTGAGCAAAGGTGAATTCGTTCCATGTGGCTACAAAGGCGAAGATCACGGTTGCCACTAGCCCAGGTATTATCAGAGGGAGGGCCACTTTTCTCAGAATTGTAAATTCTGAAGCACCACTTGTCGTTGCGGCTTCGTAGATGGATCTCGGTATATCTGTGAAGAACCCTCTAAGCATCAAAGTCACGATGGGGATGTTGATGATAAGGTAGACAAGCGCCATTCCTACGTATGTATCGAAGAGACCCAGTTGCCCATATGCTATGAAGAACGGGACAATAACTGCAAACGGCGAGATCGTTCTCAAAATGAGTATGAACGAAGTGAAAAGGGCCTTGCCGGAGAACTTGTACCTTGCTAGTGCGTATGCAGCAGGTATTCCTACAGCTAAAGAGATTCCAATACTTAACGCTGCGATTATGCTACTATTCAAAACAAGGCGAGGGAAAGCATCGACGGTAAGCAACCTCAGATATACAATTGGCGTCACTCTTATTCCTCCTTGACCTTGGAAGAACTTGCCCACGAAAGTGGTCCCTTTTCCTGAGAAGAACGGTCCAATATCTATTCTGAAACCTTCTTCAACCATAATTGACAAAGGCCAGATTACCCACAAGGAAGCTAAGACCAAAAGTACAACCTTCTTCCAAGACGATTTCTTCGCCATCTTAGAACCCCTCCCAGCTCTTGGTTGCGAATCGCATTATCAGTACCGCAACAGTGACGCTTATGACGAGAAGAACTATTGCGATCGTTGCTACGTAGGATAACGGCAAATCACTTCTG
>JAHFOH010000081.1:4215-6239 GCA_023266955.1 Nitrososphaerota archaeon | reverse complement strand
ATTCCTAGGTATGTTGAAACTGAACCAGGTCACTATGTTGCATGCGTCCTCTATTATCCTGAGCTATCTCAATCTCTTCCTGCTTTTCCAAAGATTGCTTCATAGCTTGTGAAGTAATGTTTTAAGGACGGCGGCGCACAACTGACTTCGCCCGCGGTAGCTCAGCCTGGTAGATCTAAGGAGCCAAAAGCTTCCGGCTGTAGGGTTGGCCTAGGCTAACTCACCCAGCCTATCAGGCTCACATAGAAACCGGACAGTCGCAGGTTCAAAAGGGCTGACCTGAAATTCCTGCCCGCGGGACCCCTTTACGATAATGCAACCACTTCATACGTTACGTGGTCGGCAATACGTATAAGACTGCGACAGTCGCGTTGCCGATAGCTGAGTCAAAGAACGCCTTGGCACGGGAAATGACTTTCCTACAACACTTGGAAGAGCTTCGAGTTAGAGTAATCAGAATAGTCTTAGCCATAGGCGTAGTCTCAGTCCTTTCTTTCGTACTATCTATAAGAGAAGTTAAGCTGGGCGACCTACTACTTTACCTCCCTCTTCCGGATCCCTTCGAGAACATAGCTTCACAAGTCATCAGGCGCGTCGCCGGGGACACTTTGCCCTCCTTCGTAAAGTTGGTTGTGACTGCGCCGGGGCAGGCGATAGTCGCCCAATTTTACGTCTCGGTGTTGCTGGGAATAATCATCGGGATGCCTGTAATTTCAAGAGAGGTGGGTGGGTTCCTGAATCCGGCCCTGTATCCTCATGAGAAGAGAATGGTTCTTAACTTGCTTATTCCAGCAACGGTTCTCTTTGCAGTAGGTGCTCTCGTTTCATACATCCTGATGGTGCCGTTTATGCTAGACTTCCTGTACAGATACGCCGTTGTATCCGGCCCGGTGGGACAGGTAGTCACTTTCATTACTATCGATGGTCTCATGGGTTTCGTCTTCGTTTTTCTCGTGGCCTTTGGCCTCGTCTTTCAGCTGCCCATAATAATGTGGGTAGCCACCAAAGTGGGCCTCGTACAGCCGGGCTTCTGGATGAAATACTTCCGCTACGCTTTCGTGGCATTCGTAATATTTGGTGCAGTCATTACTCCTGATGGTAGTGGAATAACGATGTGGTTCGTCGCACTACCCATGACGGCCCTATACGGTCTCGGTTACCTCGTAATAAGACTCCGACTGAAGCCAAAAGCTAAATTAGACTAGGCAACGATACGCACGCCTGTCGGATGCACATTCAGCCCCTGCAAGTCATCGGCGTGGAATGGCTGTGGGTAGTTCTTCTCGCAGCGGTACTGCTGTTTGGAAGCAAGAAGCTGCCGGAACTGGCCCGTGCACTCGGCAAGGCTATGGCTGAGTTCCAAAAAGGTCGAGGTGAAATCGAGAGAGAACTAAGGGAATCATACCAGCAAGTGACTGAGGGAGTAAAGTCTGGCTTTGAGACACCAGCAAAGCAAGCATTTACAATTAGCACAGAACGGGAGAAGTTGGAGAAGATTGCCCGCGAGCTAGAAATAGCCAGCCAAGGTAAGACGGACGATGAGCTTAGAGCCGAGATTCAGAAGGCTTTGGCGAAATCTTAGCGGACTCTTCACCCAAAAGGTTAAAGTATCCTTATCGGCTGAAAACAATCAATGTACATCGAGCCGCTTCAGATACGCGGCCCGGAGATCATAATTCTCCTAATTGTGGTTGTAGTACTTCTGTTCGGAGCAACGAAGATTCCGGAGTTAGCACGATCGCTAGGCAGGGCTACTGGAGAATTCAAGAAAGGACGCGTGGACGCTGAAAAGGAGTTGGAACGCGAAGGTTCCGATGAGAGGCAGAAGCTTGAAAGAGCAGCCAAAGACTTGGGAATAAACCCTACGGGCCTGACTGATCAACAACTGAAGGAACAGATTCAGAAGCATTTACTGAAGTAGATCGCTAGGCATTGAGTGACCCGATACTCGGCTTGATTTAGATAGCAAGATATCGTAGAATTCCACTCTTCTATCGCCCAAAGCATCATTCATCTCCGTAATC
>JAHFOH010000081.1:0-4115 GCA_023266955.1 Nitrososphaerota archaeon | reverse complement strand
CGAGATTCCTCAAATAGCGCTTGAGTTGTTCGACCAGTCGGAACCTCCTCGGAGAGCTTGAAGGCTTCTTCTTTGCTAACGAAAGCATAGCCTGTGTTAACCAGTTCCGGAAGGATGTAGATATCCGCCTCCACACCTCTTGTCAACTTAAGGGCTTCACCGATATTATTTTCCACCTCACCAAAGACGGGGTTTGTCTGAACGAATGCAACCGTCAGTTTAGACTTCAAACGGTATTTGATGGATTGGGCGAAGCCTAAAGCTTTCGGTATAGACCCTCGTAAACTTATGCAAAAATAATATACAATGCGCAAGCCGCTGGGCGTTTTCAGAGTCCTGGTGGTGTAGTAGCCCGGTTACATTGGCCCCAAAACCTGGTCTAGCGCCCGAGCCGGGACTCGAACCCGGGTCGCGAGCGTGACAGGCTCGCATGCTAGCCGCTACACCACTCGGGCTAACCATCATAGAGAAGACTAGGGAATAAACGTTGACTGCAAAAAGCGTCTAGCGGAATACGCTGTCGGACTCTTCAACGCCGAAGGCTGGAGTCTATGCTCCGAAAAAGCTCCGCAGACGGTGATAGAGATGTGCGCTGGAGACGCACTCAAACCTCTTGAACCGTTCTTCGGAACAAAGACGTTCGTATCGAAAAGAAAGACCCCTCAGTGCAATCCAGAGACGTTCGGCACCATCCACAAAACATGGATAAAGGTAGGGGGCAAAAGAGCTATCCGAGTAATGAAGGAATTCGAGCGAACGGGTCAACTAGACGAAGAAAGAAAAAGGATGTGCAAAGAAACACTGTGCAGGTGCGGGATTTTAGAAATGTCACCGTTCTGACGCGGGAAGTCCATGGGGACTCGCGACTTCAAATCCCGCCCAAGGCGCCATCCACCAGCGCTCGGTCACTAAACGTTATATCAAAAACTTTGGACCGTAAGCTGAGGTTCTATGGAGATAAGAAAAGTTGCTGTATTAGGCGCAGGTTTGATGGGTCACGGAATCGCGCAAGTCGCAGCTCAGGTACCAGGCTATCAGGTTGTTGTCAGGGACGTTGAGCAACGCTTCATCGACAATGGCGAGGCTATGATTAGGGATAGTCTTGAAAGATTTGTTAAAAAGGGTGTGCTGACCGAAAGACAGGCCAAGGAAACTCTAGGTCGAACCAAATTCACTCTCGATTTGAACGAAGCCGTACGGGACGCAGACCTCATCATTGAGGCAATTACAGAGGATGAAAACCTGAAAGTTAGCCTACTAAAAGAGGCTAGTCAGAAGGCTCCACACCATTCGATATTCGCCTCCAATACCTCGTCAATCAGCATCACGCTGCTTGGGACGGCGACAAACAGACCAGACAAAGTTTGCGGTATGCATTTCTTCAACCCCCCTCAACTTATGAAGCTCGTCGAGATTGTTCGGGGCGCTAAGACATCTGACGAAACTGTTGAGATCATCAAATCAGTTGCTAGCAGGATGGGAAAAGAAACCGTGATTGTAAAGAAGGATTCACCTGGATTCATTGTCAACAGAATACTTGTACCCGCCCTGAACGAAGCTATCTTCCTAATCCATGAAGGAGTCGCTTCTCCAGAAGATGTCGACAAAGCAATGAAACTTGGCTTGAACTGGCCGATGGGACCCTTCACTCTACTCGATTACGTTGGGCTTGATACAACGCTAGCCATAATCGACGTCTTCCTCAAAGAGTTTCAGGATTCAAAATATCGACCGTGTCCTCTTCTCAAGCAAATGGTAAGAGGGGGTCTCTACGGGAGGAAATCGGGTCGAGGATTCTATGACTGGAGTAAGGGTCCACCAGAGATCTGAAGTCAGACTTCAACCCTTTATATCGGTCGATAGGACATCAATCAGAATTGTCTCAGCTTCCAAGCCTGCCAAAGGGTAAATCCGTAAGCTTCAAGCCCCTGCTTGAAGATTGGAACTACTACTCACTCGACGATGGCTATATCGTCGGCATTAAACTAGTTGCCACTAAGATACTCAAGACTGAGCAGATCGATCCTGAAGGCAATCCAATTTACGTAGTGTTCAGCTCAAACGTGCTTAAAGTCATGAAACCGGATGAATACAAAGCTCTGATGAAAGGAATCTAATCCTTACCCTGCCCTTAGCCGTCCGCGCAGCGTATAGCTGGATTGCAGCGGACCAATTTATGTAGTCAGATCTTTTGCCGAACACTTGGATTCTCATTTGGCTCGTCCGGAAGCATCCTCCAAAAAGTTAGGCGAAGCAACCAAGACAGTAATTACCAGCAATATTGAGAGAGCATGGCTGTCCGGCCTCATTTTAGGCGAAGGATCAATCACGACCCATTTCGATCCCTCACGAAACCGCACTCGGGCAACCATCGAGATCAAGATGACGGAAAAGGCGATTATGCAAAAGGCCGCAAGCATTCTAGGCGTGTCGGTGATCGGACCGTTCTACGACAAAAGGGGTGCTGGCTACCGCCCTAGGTATGAAGTCTCCGTTCTCGGGACCAGAGCAGTCAACGTATTGCAGGAAATCCTTCCATACCTAGTGGGAGTTCGGAAGGAGAGGGCAGAAGTCATACTCAGGAGATTCCCCCGGAACGGGACTCTTGTAGGAAGAATCACAGCAAGTGAGATCTTCACATAACGAAAAATTATTTGGCGGGTCGGGCGGGATTCCCGTCCTTCCCTAATCGGATTCGGACCCGCGACCACCGGGTTAAAAGCCCGGTGCTCTACCTGGCTGAGCTACCGACCCCGAATCGAAAAGCTGGAGCCCCTGATAAAAACATGAGTCGCATTCCGTCCCGCCAAAAATCATTCCTAGCGCCAGATACCTTAACGTAGGCAGTATTCGTCTTTGCATCACAAATTGCTTAAGCGTATGCACTTGCTAATGCATACAATACATGATCTGCCGAAGGTAGTTTTCCGGAAAAAATTGAAAAAGCAACTTTGCGAGTGTACCCTTTGCTATCTGATAGCAGGTGTTGCTATTGGATACTAGCAAATTCCTATGATGCAAATCCTCCAATGAAAACGCCACTTACCTAACGATACCTTTTCTGATTAATTGATTCATGGAACAAACATATTTTCATAGAAATTCTTTGAGGAATTTGCATCAATCTTCGACCCCCCTCTAGAGGTCAATTCCGCACACAGAATAGACGAATCATCAGTAAAATCTGTCAACCTCGTTGGATACATACGGAAACAAAGAGAATTGTGTTTTGACAGACGAGTACTTATAGCCATTCAGCAGTTGGAAGAAATCCGACAATCATAGAACAAGAGCTAGCTTCCATAACCATTTTTATTTAACGAATTTCGGTGAAGAAGCGCCTTTGGCAGCCAAAGAGCATTACATATACCTAAACGGCTCATACGTTCCAAGATCAGAAGCGAAAATCTCCGTGTATGATCACGGTCTCCTATATGGAGATGGAGTCTTTGAAGGGATCATGGCTTACAACGGAATTGTGTTCCAACTTAAGGAGCATATAGAACGCCTCTACGAATCAGCCAACTATATTCGGGTCAACATCTCGTTAAACAGAGAGCAGATGACGAATGCTGTCCTCAACACCCTGAGAAGAAACAGGCTCAAAGATGCGTACATTAGACTTGTAGTGACTCGAGGCGAAGGAGATTTAGGTATCGACCCGAGACTCTGCAAACAACCCACTGTATTCATAATCGCAGAACCCTACAAGGCTCCTGCCCCGGAGGAGACTAAACCTCTAACCCTTCATATTTCATCGATTCGAAGAGATGCAGTAGACGGGACCACACATGAAGCAAAATCCCTGAACTATCTGAACAGCATTCTCGCTCGTCTCGAAGCAATTGATGCAGGAGCAAACCAATCCATCCTATTGGATCACAGAGGATTTGTCTCAGAAGCAGATATCACCAATATCTTCATAGTAAAGGAAAATGTTGTAAGTACGCCATCGACGGCAGCAGGAATCCTGCACGGAATAACAAGAGCTAGACTGATAAGACTCATCAAGGATCTCGGCTACGAACTCTACGAGAGGGATATCACTCCCTTCGAACTGGTCAGCGCGGAGGAAGTCTTCGTCTCAGGAACAAAATCAAGCATACTGCCTGTGG
>JAHFOH010000258.1 GCA_023266955.1 Nitrososphaerota archaeon | reverse complement strand
AGACGTGGGAGATCCAGGGTAAACCTGCATTCACAGGCTTCATTCCCGTTAAGGGTCTAACACCTGGCTCCGTGAAGCATCTACGTAGAGCCCTTCGAGTTTTGGAGGAGCTGGAGAAATGATGACTGCACCTGGAACCGTGGAGAGACCTATGTCAGGCCTCAAAGGCTTGTACTATTGCAGGCGCTGTAAAGTCTACTTCACCGTTGACATGGCTGAGTGTCCACAGCATCACGGACTAGATCAGATTCAGAGAATTAAGGAGATGAAGTGAATGGCTTTTCTTACAGTAGTGGCTATTGGTTTCGCATTTGCTGTCGGCTTCCTAGCCGGATATGCTTGGGCGAAATGGAGGGAAACGGTCGCATTGAGAAAAGCGATGAGTCAGCTTGCTAGACCGAGGGAGGCGACTTAGACGCCCCGCCACGCGGACTTCGAGAAATTATACCGTGGAATGATTAAGCAGTATGGTAAGGAGAAGGGTGAACGAGTCTACTACAGTTTCGTAAACAAGCATAAGCTCGACGACAGCCGTACCATGCCTGAGCATCTTCCCAAAGATATTGCTGAAATTCTAACTGGTGAGGCTGTTCTCCGAGAGACAGAGGAGCGTTTTGACTGGCTTGATGAAACCGCCAAACTCGAAGGCAACGTGGTTAGAGGGCATGCTATTCACGCCGGTATCCCCACGGCTAACAAGGTGACCTACACGGAAGATGAGCTGAGGCAGGCTGCGAGAACGCTGCGGGGAAAGAGACTTTTCATTAATCATATTGAAGGACCTGATCAAGCTCATGAATATCTTAGGGAGAAGGGTTCAGTTCTCGACCCTGAAGTTTACGATCTGATAGCAAGGATTGCGAGACGAGGCGAAGCTGCAATAGGTGAAGTGATTGATGCTGAATATGTTGACTCAGATACACGTGCCGTCGAATATGCTGCCAGCATAACAGATCCTGATGCTTTACGTCTGATGAAGGCTGGGAAGGTTGTAGGTGTTAGTGTAGGGGCTACTCCACGTAGAACAATTGAGCAAAACGGTACATTACCTGTGGGAATCTTCCTTGACGACTTGAGTTTAGTTACTGCTCCTGAACGCCTTGGCGACCCTGAAGCCACTGCCAAGCTGTGGGAGAAGTTGAGGGAGATGGCTAAGGAGCAGGAGTGGCCGCCAGATCCTTATGGGGTTACTCCGGAGGGGAAAATCAAGAAGCCTGGACAATTTGGTCCAGAGGTTACGGTTAGTGTGGCTGGGCAACCTAGCTCAACCACGGCAACGGCAAGCAGTGGACACACGGCCATACCAGTGGGTCCTACACGTGAAGAAGCCAAGTCTTCTGAAGGGGGTTCAGAAATGAATCTTTCAAAGGAGGATTTGGAAGCCATTAAACAAGGATTCCAAGAGACTATCGAACCAATCAATGATGCAGTCATGATAATGAATGAGCAGAACGGTGGTGTGAAAGAGCGTCTCAAAGGGCTTGAAGAAGCCTTCAAAGACCTAAAGACTCAGGTGGAAGAGATAGCTGGCAAATTCAAGGCTATGGAGAAGCCAGAGGAAGAGCCTCCGAAGGAAGGGGAGACCGCGGGGAAAAAGACGAAGGAGACCACTTCAACGGTTCGTCAAGGAGTGATAGGTGTGCCAGGTCAAGAGCCTGATTTGACCGGTCAAGGAAACATCGACGAAGAGCAGCGTCCTCTCGGAAGCTTCGCCGGCGTAATGGCGAGGCTGACGGGGAGGAAGCAATAGCACCTCAAAGGCGTGGAACCTCAAACTCAGATTATCCGTTGGCATAGACCGACGGAGGAGGACGTCAAGTTATGCAGCAGCCACGAGCAAGCGGTAAAGGAGTTTGGACCCTACGTCTGCCTGACTCCTCGTAACACTCCCATCGAGTGTAAACTGGTTGGCAAATGTCTGCAGGAGTGGCAGCCCCTATACTATGGGAAGGGCTGTCCATACGCGTCTTCCGCAGTAATTCGTGGATCTGAAGTTGAGTTTCCCTGCCACATCTGTGTAGTTGAAGTAGAGGAGTTAAAGCAAGATGGCGGATTCAGCACCTGAATTTCTGACTGGTCAGTTCGTAGGCGAGGGACATATTGAAACCTTCACTGCAAATGCTGCTCTCACTAAAGGCGACGTAGTCAAAATCGTAACTGCGGATAGAAGTGTCTCTGTAAGCGTATCCAAC
>JAHFOH010000257.1 GCA_023266955.1 Nitrososphaerota archaeon | reverse complement strand
AGCGCATGCGGTGCCCTACTTACGTCATCACGCTACTTCCACAGCAAATCTTGCTATCGTATCGATGCCACTCTCGGGGAAGATTCGCCTCCATACTGTTTCAGGAACGAAATAACGAAATTAGTAACTGATTCTTGCATAATTCGATAATATTGGAGAATCCTCCAAAGCTTCGTGAAAATACAGCTATCCTACGACTTCTTCAGAATCGCCCTCCTTGCAGCCACACTCAGCTTACTAGCACTGTCCTTATTCGGCGTGCATCCAGCGTTCGCGGGCGACGGTATGGGAGGCGGCGGGCCACACTAAGGCCCACCCCTAATATTTTTCGTGGCAGCTCTCGCAAATAGAACTGAATTCAACGCCTTCTTCTGGTCAAAAGACCATCCGTTCTTGTCATCGAAGTTTTCATATGGGATTGTATACGGCTCGGTGAGAGAGAGAGACAGATCTAGGGCGAAGGTCGTCCAATCTGAAAGTATCTCTCTCAAATTTGTTCTTAGGAACCGCAATGAATCCATAAGATGCTGTGCCGGGATTCCCGAATGTATCTGATAATATCCGTCGCTTCTGCCTCCTTCATACCATGTGAATGGGAAGGTGTTAAACAAACGCCTGATCTTATTCAATCGATATCTTGACAGGTTATGGAACTCGCAAACGAGGCCAATCACTTTCGTCATTTCCTTAGAATCCACAGGTAGCCAACGTACGTAATAGGAGTTGATCAGGGGTGAAACGTGATTGGTGTAATGCCATCGGATTGTTCTATCATTCATCCCTAACTTTCTTGATATTTCAGCGAAGTTCCTCCAAGAATCCAGCTCGAGTTCCTTGATGACAAGTATATCGACGGCATCGATCTCGGGTCTTGCGGTTGGCTCATGGACAGGTAAAATCGAAGGAGGGGGTTCGCCCTGCGAATCTATCTTCTTCCAGTCAACTATCCATTCCCTCGATCTGAAATCGTGGTACCTGCTCTTCAACTCAGGATGCCTGGTCCATTCGAGTCTTTCAGTCCTAGTACTCTTCAGAATTCCTGTCTTGGTCATCCTGAGGAGAAATGCATGGAATTCATCACTCAATGAAACAGGGACTGCAAACATCGCGACGTGCCAAGGCTCGAAGGCTAGGGCCGAACGATATGTCAGGAAGGCGACCTTCGCTAGCCTTTCTAAGATCTCTGTAGCGTGGTCCAAAATATCGGAAGAGAATTTGAGCATGACGAAGTATCGCTCAAGTCCCAATTTTGCGTAGTCTACAAGCGTCTCTACCCTGAGACCAAGCTCCGGAAACCTCTTTCTCAGCACATACCTGATTGTCTCCTTTGGCATTCCTGTGAGTCTGGACAGCAGAGATATGTTCTGAATTCCGAAACGATTGATGGCTTCAATGAGCTTACTAATGTCAGAGCCCAAGAATAGGTACCGTTACTGTATTCCCTAATAAACGTGTTCGATTTCAGGAAAATGTTTAATAACGCTATTTTACCGTTTAGGTGAACTGTACGCCATATGTTCAGTAATTCGGTAAGGGATAACCAGCTGGACACCTTCGTTCGCAAGTACAGACGAGCTATCGTGAATTCCCATCTCGAATACTTGATGCTGAGCTACCTTGAGGGAGAGCGCCTGTGTGGATATGACATAATTTCCATACTGCACGATCGTTTCCACGTCCTGTTGAGCCCTGGGCAAGTGTACCCTGTCATCAACTACTTGGTCGTCCACGGGTTAGTAATACGGCAAAAGGCTCAGCGGAGAGTTTGCCTAGAGCTGACTTCCTCTGGACATTCCCTGCTGAAGGCGTGGAGGCAAGAACTCGCCTCAATCCAAGTCCAACTGAACAACCGAACCGTCGTAGCAGCGCACTGAGCGGCTGGTTTTCGAGGGAGGGTGATCAGTCCGTTACATGACTAGTTGGGTGCAGTACAGGATTCGGTCAAAGTGGCTCGGAGGGAACCTCTTACTCGTTGCCCTAAGGCTACTACGAGAAAGACCGTTGGCTGAATGGGAGATATTGGATTCCCTTTACCACTCGTTCGAATTCTCACCCGATGAGGGGGAGTTCAAAGAGTTCGTGCAATCCCTAGCAAGCGAAGGCCTCATACAATCATCTGGCGACGCCGAGATGAATCGACTCCAAATAAGCGAGGAAGGACTAAGACTACTTCACAAATTGGAAAAAGAGTACAA
>JAHFOH010000256.1 GCA_023266955.1 Nitrososphaerota archaeon | reverse complement strand
TCCATACTTTTCAAGAATTCTCGTGGCTAACTCCCGAGAGGAAATTTTCACCTTGAAGGATGGGAATGCATAGAACGCCCCTTCTATTCGATTCGGTACAAGTGCCCCGACTTCGACTATCCTTTGCTCCATCAGTTTCTTTCTTTTGCCCAGTTCCGTTACGAATTCACTAATGAACCGGTCCCCTCGGTCCAAAGCGAACGACGCCGCTTTCTGAATGAAGGGAGGAAAACAAGTGAAGGAATTCTCGAGAAACTTGTTTATGAGATAAACGATCTCTTCGTCCGCGACAACATAACCAGCCCGCCAGCCGGTCATTGCGTAGCTCTTTGAAAGGCTGAAAATTGAGATAACTGTGCTAGGTTCTTTCTCGAACGAGCCTATCGAAAAGTGCTTCCCTTCATAAACCAAATCCTCGTAGGCTTCGTCGCTGATTATCCGAATGTGTCTTTCTTGACAGAAATCAAACAACTCCTTGAGCTCCGGTTTCTTGAGAACCTTTCCTGTTGGATTCGAGGGCGTGTTTACTATTATGACCTTTGTCTTCGCAGAGACACGCCTTCTTATCTCATCCAGATCGAGGGAGAAGTCACTTGCAAGTTGGTAACATACAGGTTTGCCACCAGACATTATCACAGGTTCCGAATAGAAATATCCAGGATCGGGTATCAGGGCTTCGTATCGTGTGTCTGATGCTGCAAGTAACGCTGCGTATAAAGCTAGCTTTGTTGTTAGGAATATACAATTATTGGTTTCGCATCGAATCTGATTCTTTCTCGCCACCTTTCTTTCGATAGACTGTCTGATTTCCCATGTACCGTAGGAGGAGGTATAGTGTACGTTGCCCTCTCGCATGCTCCTACAAGCTACGTCGATTATTTCTGATGGTGTATCGAAGGAGGGCTCTCCAACTGCCAAAGATAGGAGTTGTTCGCCCTTCGCTTGCTTGTTAAGGACTAGATTGACAAGTTCCAATGAAGGGGAGCCCAGTACTCTTTTGAGAAACATGCACGCAAGCGAACGAATTCACGAATATAAATCGTCCACATAACGAATACGCATTAGATTCTCTCGGTATACTCAGCTAAAATCTGCCAGGCCCTCATCCCCACCGTGACACCAAAGGTGGAGAGCTTGTTGGACTAAAGAAAAAGAAGACTACTAGCACCCGAAGATACATCGCATCACAACCTGGTCATGGGAGCACCAACGCATCGCCCCTCAAGTAGGGTCTCCCTATGTATCTGGGTCATGCAAAGAGATCTATATGAAGACGACGAGACTCAATTTCAGACAAGAATTTTTTTTTCGCGGAATTGCGTTAAGGCACCAGTGACTGCGACGCGGAGGCTGATCTTGGCGCTCCTTATTCCTGCACGGTTGTTGGCTAGAATTCTCCCGAGGATAGTCAATACGACATCGGTACAACGTCGATAAGGCTAGTCCGTGTTGTCAATGTTATCCAGATCTTGTCTAGTAGCTCCCTCGAAGCGAAATACCTCAACAAGGAGCAAGCGGAAAGGTATAGACGCGCTGAAGGTAGGTTGAAGGGCGCTACATTATGAAGAAGCTTTCGGAGAGTAAGAAGGCTGAATTGAGGGTTATTGTGGGGCTCACACTGGATGCGACTTTGGCTGTTGAAGAGAAGACGTCAAGACTTGCCGCTAGGGCGAAGCCCAGTTTGCCAACACGAGCCAAGTGACCTCAATGAAAGCAATGGCAACCGAATAGTTTAGTTTCATCTTCCTAGAGTCGAAGATCCGTAGCAGCTTGGGTGCAGGAAGAGTCCTAGCAGGCCGTGGAGCCACATTATTCGGTGTCCTAGTAGCTGTCCTGCTCATTCTAGTTGTCACTCTAGGTGCTACCGGGGTCTCAGACAGACTACTCAATGCACAAGTTAACGAGAATCTGCGAGAGCAACGACAATCACTAGCGCAAACAATCAGAGACCCAGATCAACTGGAGAAGGTACTTCAAGAAAAGAAGCAGGAACTGATTCAATTCTACGGCTTAGATAGACCATGGTATGAACGCCTACCTGATGCCATCAGACGAGTGTTCACCCTCGACCTAGGCTCAGCTCGAACACTCAGAACGATATGAGGAAGCTCCAAGGTCTCGGACCTCATCCTAGAGAGGCTTCCTAACACAATACTTCTAGTCACAACAGCATTAGCGATAACAGCCATGATAGGTCTTA
>JAHFOH010000255.1 GCA_023266955.1 Nitrososphaerota archaeon | reverse complement strand
AGATAATCATCCAAATGGGAAATTATCTTCCGGCTGACTTCACCCCTTGATTCGTGACTATCATAGATAACGTGTAGATCAGCTAGTATTGCTCCCTCGAATACTTCTAAATTGGTGGTTCGTTGTGAGTACAAGGCTTTTCCCTCAATCATCCTTTCCATCCTTCTCTTTACAGTCTTGCTTGATACACCAAGCTCCTTTGATATTTCATTGTATGATTTTCTAGGGTCCCTTTGGATGCTTCTGACTAATTCCCAGTCTGTTTTTGATAAGTTAATCTCGCATTTGGGAAAAGGTATCCTAGCAGTAAACATGTTTTCGGCATTCGATATTCTTGAAATCAATTCAACTTGTCTCTTAAGAGATTCCTCACTCTCGCAATTTAGGCCTACATCTATCAAACTACCAAAATAATTGCGAATAATCCACACATCCTCTATTAGCCGTAGCTTCGTTATCAAATCATCTTTAGATTGGGGTGGAACATCGAATGAGAGCACGATTGGGGTTAGACCCAAAAGTTTTGGGTTCAAGACAAGCCACGGACCCTTCCACAAACCTAATTTGCGCAGTTCTTCGACCCTATGTTTTACAGTGTCCTCATCGACCTGAAACTTCTTGCCTATTGCTCTAAATGAACGTCTAAAATCAGTTTGATAAGGATAAGCCTGACCTTGGACAAGCTCCCTAAGTATCTTGATGTCTAGTTTGTCCAATCCTGCGAACTTTAATGCCGAACGGGTACATTTTCCCTATAAAGTTGTCTGGTCTGGCTAGCAAGACTCGGCCAGCAGCTAAGAGCTCTTGGATTCTCTTAACTGCGAGGCGTGATGAAATGAAAACGATCAAATGTCCGACAGAAGCTGCGGCAATATCAGAACCGAATAAGGTGACAGAAGCACAGAACGGGGGTGATTAAGCATATGGCAAAATACGTGTTAGAGCAGAAGAGACGCGCTCCAGCAGAAGTTGCGACAGTTCAAGAGGAGGGAAAGAAGCATGAAGCAGCTAAGGAACTGGAGATGGAGAGGGAGAGAATGCGATGGGAGCTCCGGCGAGGCTATGGAGGTGAGCTCTCTCACTGGTTCATGGTAAGGCCCGAAGTCGAAAGCTAAACTAGTACCCGAAGCGAAATGATCCACTGAAGCTCACCCGTTTCTTTTCAAGCAACACGAACAACTCAAGCCGACCACTTTTCTCCTATCCACAGCGAGCCGTTATGGTATTTTATCGCAGCTAACCTCTCGCAGGTGATGAAGGGACCACCCGCCGTTGCGACCGTCATCCTGACAAGCATCTAACTACTCGTGGCAGATTTCTTATTTAAAGCATGAAGGACTACGTTGTGGTAGTTTGGCTCGCTGACTGTTAAGCATACTTTCATGCTTTCTCCCAAAATATCTTGACGAACTCCGGAGAAGCCACTGCTTGTCCTGACGCGAATATCTAATCCTGCCGACCCGATTCTTGCTACAAATTTAAATGTGGAACAGCCGTTCGGATAGCGTTGTGGTTTCTTTGAGTCACAAGAGAGGGCTGGGATTAATCCACTACGGCGGGAAACTGATGGCGTGGGGAAAAGGAGCGATCGCTAACGATCTTGTTTTTCTTTCTGGGGTAGAGGCCAGAGATGAAAAGACTGACGTTCCTGTCCTTGGTATTAAGGCCCAGACCGAACTCGCGCTCAACAGGGTCAAAGAACGGCTTGAGGAAGCCGGGACAACAACCGACAATGTGGTCAAGTTTGTCTGGTATCTTGCGGACAGAGCTCTTGAACAAGAATTCTATGATGCAAGAGATGGCTGGCTTGCAAGGCATGCTCCAGAATTATTGAAGAAAAGATCGTACGCGTCCACCTTGCTAGTTGTAGGTCTCGCTCGATATGACATGCTGATTGAAATCGACTGCATAGCCGTTCTTCCTAGTAACAGAAGCAAGTAGTCCTACTTGTGGCCGGAGCAGGAGCTGGTTCTAGACAATACTCGCCTGAATCTTTCTGTCTCATGGTCCGGAGCTTCGAAATCTCTCGTTTCACACTTCCTCCGTAGCTTCTTTCGATTCTAATGATTCACCAAAATATCTTGTCGCACTCCGATAGGCTGGAATCGCCACCGCAAGCTTAAATGATGTCAGTGGGGTGCTTGTCAAGCTGATTAGGAATGTCACAAAAGGAGCGTAAGATGTGGGAGACTACGATCAAACA
>JAHFOH010000080.1 GCA_023266955.1 Nitrososphaerota archaeon | reverse complement strand
GGGAGTTCATCGTTTCTTTAGATAAGGATCATCTGAAATGGGGACTTATAGATGCGTTTAACGCGGCTAATACTCTTCACATGAATTTCTGTGAGGGCTGGCTACCATCGGAACTTGTAGAAAGGTCCGCTGAACGGGTAAGAAGTCTGGTGGAGAATCTTCGGACTCTCCTGTAACGGCCTGGTTGCTGAGACAATTCATGTTCCGGGCCCGTTGTATCAGGCGCGCGTTTTTATCCTCATTGGAGCTAAGGCTGTTCGAAAGGACTTCGCAGCTGGTCTTACGAGCAACGTTCAGGCCTCAATCTTGAACCAATAGACCTCATGAAGATTCTACGCATCACTCATTGGCTCTGGATACAGATGGCAGGCTACATAGCGTCCTTTCTTCACCTCAATTAAAGGGGGATCTATAACATCACATTTCCCAGGCATGAAGAATCTGCATCTGGGGTGAAACCTGCATGCAACAGGAATTTTTATTGGAGATGGTTGCTCTCCCGCGATTGAACTCCTTTCTCTCAATCTGTTTGCCGGATCGGGTTCAGGAACCGCTTCAATTAGGGCGATGGTGTATGGGTGAAGAGGCTGTTTCACAATTTCTGCTGCTGATCCGTATTCAACGATTCTTCCCAGATACATTACTGCAATTCTGTCTGCAAAATGTTTTGCAGTTGCTATATCGTGTGTGATGTAAAGGATGGTTAATCCGTAGCGCTGCTGAAGCTCTCGGAGAAGTTCAAGGATTTCTGCTCTACTGGAGACATCTATCATGGAGACCGGTTCATCGGCTACTATGTATTCCGGCTTCAACATGAGGGCTCTAGCTAGATTCACTCTTTGCCTCTGTCCCCCTGAGAGCATGTAAGGATACTTTGAGGCGAATTCTTCCTCAGGGCTAAGTCTCACCTCCCTCAAGGCTTGGAGGATCCTTTCCCTCCTTTCTCTTGGATCACCCGCATTGTGAATCTTGAGTGGTTCCTCTAGGATTTGGAAGACGTTCATGAATGGATCTAGGCTGGAGTACGGATCCTGAAAGATTGCTTGAGCTCTTCTCCTGAACCAAGTGAGTTCATCTTCCTTCAGGTTAGTGATGTTTTGACCGTCAAATTCGATTCTTCCAGATGTAGGGTCAAGAATTCTCAGGGTGAGTCTTCCTAACGTTGTTTTCCCGCTGCCAGATTCACCTACAAGCGCTAGGGTTTCCCCTCTGTTAATGCTTAGGGTGACGTCGTCTACCGCTTTTGCAAGCTGAATTCGAAAGAATCCGCTTCGAACCTGAAAATACATCTTGACATTTTGCAGATTGATAAGAGGTTTCATTGATGATTCAAATGAAGCCAGCATCTTGATTCCTGAAGTTCAGAGAGAGAGTACGTTGGTGGATCTGTTTTGCAGGGTTCGAACACATATGGACAGCGGGGATGAAATCTGCATCCCACTGGAGGCGTCATGAGGTCTGGTGGAGCGCCAGAAATGAAATCAGGTTTGTATTCACTTCTTAAACGCGGAGTGCTAGAGAGTAGCTTCTGTGTGTAAGGATGCTCCGGCGCAAGAAGGATATGATCCGCATCACCAGATTCAATAATTTGCCCAGCGTACAATACCGCAAATCTATCACATATGTCGCTGGCAAGTGCTATGTCGTGGGTGATGAATAAGGTCGATAGTTTTAGCTCACGTTTGAGTTTCTTAAGCAGATTCATGATTTGAGCCTGAATGCTTACGTCAAGCGCTGAAGTCGGTTCGTCTAGGATAAGCAGTTTCGGATTCATTATGAGAGACATGGCGATGACGACTCTTTGCTTCATTCCACCGCTCAATTCATGGGGGAACCTCGAAAACACTTCAGTTGGTAAACCTACTAGGTGAAGAAGTTCACGGGTCCTTCTCTCAGCTTCTGATTTACCAGTTCCATTTGCGATAAGGGGCTCAGCCACCTGTAGACCCGCTCTCAGCACAGGGTTTAGGGAGTTCATGGCACCTTGGAAGACCATAGCAATCTTCTTCCATCGAATACTGCTTCGGAACTCTTCAGCTGGAAGTTGCATCATCTCCCCCCCATCAAAACTTACGCTTCCGGAATACACTGCCACGTTACGTGGGAGCAACCTCATAATTGATATTGCAATACTAGTTTTGCCACAGCCTGATTCACCTACGATACCCAATGCCTCCCCCTCTTTGATGCTGAATGAAACGTCATCCACAGCGTGTACTAATCCTCTTTCAGTGGAGTAGTGAAGTTTCAGGTTGCGAACATCTAGTATGGGCACTCATCTTAACCTCCTTAGCCTCGGATTGACCGCAGGCTCTAATCCGAGAGCGATCAGAACAAAAGTCATTGCTGTGAAGATGATTAATAAGCCGGGAGGGATGATCCACCACCAAAAGCCCACATAGACTGCGCCACTTCTAAAGCCTGATTCCAAGATTTGGCCCCACGTGGGTATTGATGGGTCACCGAGTCCTAGGAAGCTTAGTGCTGCTTCGGCGAGGATGGCTGCGGGAGCGAGGAAGATCATTTGGGCCAATACGTAGGGTGCTGTTTGGGGGAAGATGTGCTGAACCACTATTTTCATTCTCGACGCCCCTAGGACTCTTGCTGCTTCCACGAACTGTTCAGATTTGATCTGGAGGACCATGGAGCGCATGATTACGGTTAGACCTGGCCAACTGAAGGCTATCAAAACGAAGATTATTACAAAGAGGTTTTGTCCGAAGATGAAGGCGAGGAAGATCAGTATCGGAAGCAATGGAATGTTGTTGAGTATGTCAGACACGCGTTGTATGAGGGTGTCAGTCTTCCCCCCAAAGTAGCCGCTTACGATCCCTGCGAAAGCGCCGACAAGGGTGGTTAGTGTGGAGGTGACTAGACCGATGAAGAGAGCTACAGGGAAGCCGAAGAGAATTCCTACGGCCAGGTCTCTTCCGATAGAGTCAGTCCCAAGTACGCCAAATGTAGACCCTCCTAGAACTAAACGCAAAGAACCGACTGAGTCTCTTGAATCATAGAGTTCCACTGCAACTTGGACAGCATAAACTCCCTTTAAGATTCTGAAGTGTCCAGCTTCTGGAGAGCTAAAGAGAATCTTCAGTATCCCTTCTCTAGTCAGTTGAGCGGTATCAACATCTACGCCTAAAGATGATCTTGAGAAGTCGGCAACTGCTGAGATGGCGCTGCGTTCGTTACTCAAGGCGACTCTCAGGGGAGTCTCGTAGTATCGCTTGATTGGAGCTTGTTCGCCTGCTGTTGGTCCGGGCACGACGAAAGAGTAGAGGAGGAGCTGGTTTTGGTCAGGTCTGATGAATCTTATGTTGAGGAGCGGTGAGCGCTCGTAAAATGTCACGCCGGCGAGTGTGAATGATATGAGGGTTGGCGGCTCGTCTGATAGGAAGTTTGTCCTAAATTCGTAGACATTGGTTCTACTAGTCTCACCCATCAATATTTGGGTCGGTTGGGATTTGTCGAGGACCTGATGCTCTGCGCTTCTTAAGTTCGAGAGGAGGTTGGTCCACACAGGAGGGGCAGCTTTTGGATAGTCAGCCCATACGGCTGGGTTCCTCCAAGATCGCACACCGAAGTCAAGGGGATAGGTTGCCACAACATAAATCGAAATTCCGATCAATACCAGGAAGAAGATTGAGCCGACTCTTCCAGAACCGGTTTTCAGTAATTCTTTGACAACACTTCGTCTTAACATTCTCTAGTACCTCACCCTAGGATCAAGCACGATGTAGAGCACTTCAAGCAGGAATCTTGCAACGACGTAGATGACGGTGAACATGAAGGTAAGGCCCACTACAACGGCTTCATCAAACGAGAGGATGCCTTCATAGAATAACCTGCCCATACCTGGCCAATTGAACACCGTTTCAGTGAGTATAGCGCCACCTAATGAGCCCGCCAATCCTAGAATGAGGCTGGTGGCTATTGGAGGAGCAGCCACTCTCAAGATGTGCCTTCTCATCACTATTGATTCGGGAAGCCCTTTTGCCCTTGCTGCCGTCACAAATTCCTCTTGAGCAGTATTCAGCACCATTGTTCTGACCGAATACGTCCAACCTCCGACTGAAATGGCCACAAGCGTCAGTATCGGCAGGATTGCGTGCCAAACTACGTCGAGGACTTTTCCAAAGATGTCGCTTGGAGAGGGAGCGCTGAAGATTCCTCCGATAGGCAGGAGATGGAGCTGAACTGAGAAGATTAGGATGAAGATGATGCCGGTCCACCAGCTTGGAAGAGCGTTGGAGGCTGCTGAAAGGTAGGATACAGCGCGGTCTAGTCTGCTCCCAACCTTGACTGCGAGTCTCACTCCAACCCAAAGACCTATGATGGCAGTTATCGCTAATGCTGTTGTGACCAGAATTATAGTGTTGGGCAGCCTCTCGAAGATGAGCTCTGAAACCTTCGAGCTTCCTCCTACAGTTCTCAGCGTACGGGCCGAACCAAGATCAAGGGTGAATACACGAATGATGGCGTCGGGTAGGCGTTGATACCATGGTCTATCGAGTCCATAGAATTGAAGGAGTTCTTGTTTCTTGCTTTCGAGCACTTTTTCCAGCTGATCTGGGTCTCTAATAGTCTGGGCAAGTGATTGTCTTTGCTCCCGCAGAGTTTCACTAACTTGGGCATTGAGTAGCCTGTCGGATACTCCTGTTGCACCTAGTGTGACTACAAGGATGAGTAGGACGGCTACTAGGACTCCGAATAGTGTGGCTCCACGGACTGTTAGGACTCTTGCTACTCCCAAGCTGATGCTGCTCGTCTCCACTAAGAAGGTGAAACTAAACTATTCGGTTACCGTGAGCAAGTGACCTAAGTCATTCTTCGGTGCTGGGCTGCACTTTCCATCTAATGGGTTTGACAATGTAACACTCTGCATCGTCGAGCTTTGCTCCTTGTGCTCTATGTCTGTGAGTGCGTGGGATGGGAAATTTCATCACTTCGATTCGTCTTGCGTACGCCACTACTCTATCGCCGAAAATTCCATCCCCTTCTCCGTACAGAATTGTCATTTGACGATGACCTGTGGTTTCCTCTCCATGACTTCCAACTTTCCTTCATTTGTTAACTCCTGGACGACTTGGAGGACGAGTCTATAGTCTATCCCCAGCTCTTCAGCCATTTCATCGGGCCAAACGATGCCAGCTTTTCTCTTGAGATAGGCCTCGACCTCCTTTCTGGCTTGGGATAATGAAATATTCCTAAAAGTGACGAGCTTGCTCGATCCGAGCTCTTCGGCATATCGCCTAACAGCCTGCCTCACCAAGTCCGCAACACTCTTTGCGGCACCTGCGTTGCTGAGCTTTTGAATACGCCTATACTCCTCATCGGACACCACTGCCGATAAGCGCCTTATCAAGAATGATACAGTGTTACAAAGTTACACTTAAGCCTTTAGAGTTTTCCCAAGTTGAAGAGGGAATCCGCTGGTCGAATCCCGCTTCATCTCTTGCGCCAGAAACTCTGGAGCCATGCTTTCGAATCCTTGTTAAAAGGGCTGAAGACAGTTTCCTCGTAGGTATACGATCACGTCATGAAGTGTTAGAGAAAAAATCTTACCGAAAAAGAAATTTTTCTAACATGGGTGAAACTCCACGCAGCTGTGAGGATGACGTTTTTCGCTAACGCCGTTGCGACAAGGAGTATTGTGTTAGGAAGCCTCTCTAGCATGAGGTCTGAGGCGCTTGAGCCTCCTCCAATTGTTCTTAGCGTTCTAGCGGAACCTAGGTCGAGGATGAATACTCGTTTGATGGCGTCAAGCAGGCGTACATACCACGGTCTATCCAAGCTGTAGAATTGAATTAGTTCTTGCTTTTTTCTTGAAGCACTTTTTCCAACTGATCAGGATCTCTAATCGTCTGAGCGAGCGATTGTCTTTGCTCACGTAGAATTTCGCCGATTTGAGCATTGAGTAGTCTATCCGATACTCCTGTAGCACCTAGAGTAACCACTAGGATATGCAAGACGGCTACGAGGACAGCAAATAATGTTCCTCCACGGACTGTTAGGACTCTTGCTACCCCCAAGCTGATGCTGCTCGTCTCCACTAAGAAGGTGAAGCTAAACTATTCGGTTTTTTGGAGCAGGAGCGTCATAGTGACTTTTCGCTTCGTGTAAGGGGAATTAGTTGGGCTTCCCGCCCCTCCTCCGCAGGAGAAGCACGGTAACCAAGACGACCACCACTGCTCCCGCTGCCCCCAGCAGAACTGTCGGGTTGAAGCCTAATGCTGGCAATTGTCCAGGAGCAGTTGTAGGAACACTTGTTGTTGGAGGTGTAGTGGAGGCTGCCACGAGCTTCCCCTGTTCAGCAACAATAGAGATCGCG
>JAHFOH010000254.1 GCA_023266955.1 Nitrososphaerota archaeon | reverse complement strand
CTTCCAGAATCGAATCGGTCGTCCACGGCAGTTACTGTATGTGTTAGATGATCGTTGTTCGTCCAAGTGACTGTCGTTCCCACAGGTATAGTGATTGAATCAGGCTGGAATCTGAAAAACTGTATCCGCACCTGAGGATTTTGCTTCTCTGTTTGAGCGTAAGATGAGGTCGAACTTACGCTGATGAGAGAAAGCGAGATTACCAGAATAATGGGTAACACTCGCTCTTTTCTCTTGCAGAACAAGAACAGCTCTTTGCTTAGCGACTTCATATATGGCTGTTTCGTCCGTCTGGTTTCATTCAACGACTTTTCGGATTAAGGTTCGACACCGCGGTCCTCTTGGCGAGTCCAGTATAAGAAAAAAGGCTTAAGTCTTGACTTTTGGCTGAATCACCTAATGAGTTCATCAGTTCTAGAAGAACTGAAGTCCTCAAAATCGGTGCCTCCGCGATATGGGAAGATGGCTGGGTTGCTTCTATTCGTCGGTGCGGCGCAATTTGTCGTGGGACTAATTTTAGCTCAGGCACGTCATCCGGGCTACAATGTTTCAGAGAACTTCATAAGCGACTTAGGTATTGGGCCTGCAGCCGTCATCTTCAACCTCTCCGTCTTTGTTCTCGGTGTAATGGGAGTACTAAGCGCGTATTTTGTTCAGCGCTCGATAAGGAAGCCGCTCGTCGCCGCCTTTCTTGGCTTGACGGGTTTGGGTGCGATGGGGGTGGGTCTGTTTCCAGAAGCCGGTGTCTTCGGAGGCCTAGCACACACAGTCTCATCCCTTGTGACCTTCCTGTTTGCAGCACTTTGGGCTATCGCATCATACACGTTGAGGAGACCTCCTCTCACCTACTTCTCTGTCGTCTTGGGTATATTCTCGCTTGCCGCGCTCACTCTCTTCGCTACCAGGAATTATCTAGGGCTTGGCCAGGGAGGAATGGAGTTGATGATTGTATACCCAGTGATGATTTGGGCAATAGCCTTCGGCGGTTACCTGATGAATCATTCTGAAGAGTAGCTCCCTGCTGTCTAGTCCAGTGACATATGACGCACTAGCTGAGTGCAGAGTCGGTGACACGAGCAGACAAGCAATTACTCCGCAAGTTTCTCTAGTAGCCAAGTTACCATCTTAAATCGATGCTACTAAGCCATTATTGGGATTGCAATGAATGTATTGACGAAGTATCTCGAAATCAAGAGTGAAGGCGAGCCGCATATGATAGACCTGACGGATGAAGTGCAAAGCATGGTCGGGAATTCTGGAATCAGCAACGGAATCGTAACCCTCTTTTTACCTGGTTCAACTGGAGGAATTACTACGATTGAATACGAGGATGGGTTATTGAAGGATTTTCCAGCAATGTTGGAGAGGATTGCGCCGAAGAACATCATATATGAGCATCAGAAGAGATGGCGGGACGACAACGGTCATTCCCATGTAAGAGCTGCAGTTATCGGACCGAGTCTAACCGTACCCTTCGTAAAGGGCAAGTTGACGCTCGGAACTTGGCAGCAGATAGTGTTCATTGAACTCGATATTCAACCCAGATCAAGAAGACTGATAGTCCAGATCATAGGCTAGTAGACACCGTACTAGCTTGAAGGCTAAGATCGCGAAGTACAAGGAAGCGGAATACTACTTTCACATTGGGGAATGGAACGCTCTTCACAGAAGTAGAAGAAGTGAACACGCTTCGGTTTGTAACCGATGTGGAAAGAGAAGAGTTCTTTACGGATTAAGGGGAAGGAGCCTCTGTCTCAGCTGTTGGTTCGAGGAAGCACATGAAGGACACAATTTGACAACTAACGAAAAAGGTGTTAGACTCTGCAACGTATGTCATCTTGGCAAGAGAACTAAAATTCGTTAGCGACATTACGATTTATTATCGAACTTCTCTTCCAAAGTCTTAGCCTTCTGATAACCATCGCTCAGGTTTCTTATTCTCGTGATGTAGTCGTCTTCTTGGACTTCCTTGTTCCAAGGTTGATCGTAAAGTAGGACGTACCTACGTTTCGCCGCAGCATCTAATGCGACTTTTGGAGCATCATCTATGTATACGTCATATTGTAAACCCGCTTTAGATGATCTCGGTGAGACAGCTACAAATCTGTCATACGGAATTCGTTTGAATTTTAGCCAACTCTTCACCGAATCGAGAGTATCTTTACTTCGACCTGTGACAATATCCACTTGCCCCAAGTTCCTGAAGAGCGCCAATTTTCTATCCAAATCCTCCTCAGTCT
>JAHFOH010000253.1 GCA_023266955.1 Nitrososphaerota archaeon | reverse complement strand
TCTCAAGCAGTTTCCTCTTGGAACCGATTATAGCTCTGTCATCGCTCACGTCGCTAAAGCATCTCAGATTTTCAATATCAGGAGAATCTGTGTCGACAAAGGCGGAGCTGGAGAACCCGTAATTGAAGAACTGCGTCGCAATGGCATTAACACCGAAGGATTATTCTTCACAGAGTCAGTCAAAGAAGAACTTCTTTCAAATCTGAAGCTGAAGATGGAGCAGAAGAAACTAGCCTTACCTCAATACCAGCCTCTGGTTGCTCAGATGAGTGAACAGCAGTACGAATATCGTAATCCAAAAACGGCTCACGAGAGAGTGCACTTACACTTCTATCATCCTCCAAATCACCATGACGATCAATTATGGAGTTTAGCGCTAGCCTGCTGGGGTGCAAAGTACGGCCAAGCAACTTTCAGCATCGCTGGAGTGCCTAAAGTGTTCTAGCTCTGCGCCCACCACACCTCTTTTTTTATTCCCACAACCGTAGCCACCCGTCTGTATCATCTACGATTTGTGAAACGCCACACATTGGCGGCGTGGTTAGCTCTCCTTTGTATGCATATTACTCCAGCAATATATAGGCTAACCTATATGTCGTTCTGAATTCCGATCAGATAATCACGCAGAACTCTTTCCCTGACATAGTAACCATCCTCGCTCTTAATCACCAGATCGTAGCTAATTAGTTGCTGAAGATACCAGGGAAGGCTTGTAAGCGCTATTGTGGTCTGCTTTGAAATCTCTGAAACCGAGAGGGGCCCTTTTTTTAGGGCGTGGAGGATCTTCAGGAAGCGTGACTGTCTGGACTTTGCATGGGTGCCTAGATCTTCGGCTATGATATATCGCGCGTAGAGGTTAAGTGCACCCGTTGGGTCGGACAGTAGCCGCTTGTAAGTTTCTTCGGGTCTTTCATTCTCTCTTCTGTTCTCGGCCATTGCAAGGAGATAGAAAGGATGCCCTCCGACCAGACTGTATGCAGCGCGCGCCTCCTTGGATGATGGCTTTGGTCTAGCTTTCATGTATAACTCAAGAGCATACTTCTCTTCAAGTTCGCCGACTTGGATGATGGTGAATCGACCGAAGAGTGGACTCTTGCCGTCGCTAAGAATATTGGTAATGAAGTGGATTCTGGAACCACTCACGATGTAGGAAACATTCCCTCTCTCATCTAGAGCATGTCTAAAAATGTCCAAGATGCCCTTGAGCCCTGGGTAGGAAGCAAACTCAGCTAGGTGTTGGAACTCATCAATTATTACAACTACTCTCGTCCCCGCTTCTTCAGCTACCTTGGTCGCGTAAGCAAACGCCAATTCAATGAGCTCCTTCTCCTTGATTCTCTTTTCAGCGATTTCTGGCTTCAGCGAGAGTTGTGGTCTACCTTGACTGTCAAGTTCAATGGATAACGAGAATCTAAGGCGTCGAAGATCCTTCAATCCTTGGAAGATGTTTAATACTCGTGAGACCAGCTTCTTGATCCCACCAGCTCGTCGAGCGTATACGCCTGTCAGTGACTGCATAAGAGAACGACTGAAATCTTCAGGTGAATACCTGTGGATCGAGAAGTCAAGATGGACCACAATCGCTTTGTCTCCTAATATTCTAACAACCTCACGCAGTATGCTTGTCTTCCCTATCTGTCTGGGCCCAACGAGGGCATAGTTCACGTTTCTCCTCTTGGTCTCAATAGAATTTACCAGATGGGAGAGAATCTCTTCCCGGTCAACGAATTCAGTCATCGCCGCCATATTGGCCCGGCTATATATTGGCTACACTATATAACGTTGCTATCAACGCCTAGTTACTCAATAGAGTGCATTCCTATCATCCACCAAATCATCACGACGATCAACTATGGAGCTTGGCATTAGCCTACTGGGCTACGAAGATCGGAACGACGACTTTCAGAATTGTCGGTGTGCCTAAAGCTTTCTAGCGGCTAAGTGCGCAGCGTAAGGTATCATTCCCTAGCTGATGAATACGACATCCTCCGAGGCCTTGAAATTGGGGATCTCGACTTACCAATTGGGACCAGAGTTCGCGACCCTCCCCCTGAACATGCCGGTCCGACTAAATACCGAGTTGGCACTGCATACGGTTCGTTGTGATGCCTGTGCTTGGCAACATACTTAGACGGATCGGGGAACTGAAGAGAAAGATAGAGCATCTTGAGCATAGAACCAAACTTATCGTAGAGTATCTGCAGCTTCCTTCCGAATCCCAGGTCACTCTGTTGTTCTTGGA
>JAHFOH010000252.1 GCA_023266955.1 Nitrososphaerota archaeon | reverse complement strand
TACCCCATTGTGGAGGCTAGGGCTTGCGCGAGGCTGGGTGGGCGCACGGAGGGTGTCCGGGTATTCATGGGCACACCCGCTCATTGGAACATGTCTACGTGAAGAAGAGTTCAAGGATGACGAAGGCAGAGCACGTCTGGCTTGCCTGGCGAAGATGGTTGAAGTTTTGGGTCCCAGCGGGGCTGTTGGATCTCTACCGGAGCACACGAAGTCCTCGAGTATCGGAGACACCATACCCGATGCGAGGGCATGATGTTCGATTTCTTTTACCAAAGCGTGCACTCGGTGAATTATTCCCAGGCATTGAGTCTACAGAGCTGAGCACTCCTGTTTCCCAAATCTGTCGTCAGGACGAGTGGACCTTACCGTTGACCGAGCTGCTCACCTTGGCGGCTATCTGCAAGCATGTTCGCCCCCGCAAGGTATTTGAGATCGGAACCTACACGGGTTCAACTACCTTGATGATGGCGAAGAATACACCATACGAGACAGAGATTTTCACACTCGACTTGGATCCGTCTCAAAGGGAGACCCACAAGCATGGCTTAGGGATCGGAGGCCTCCCAGCATTCGCAGTAGGGTCAGCTTATCAAGGCTTACCATTCACGACAAAGGTGCATCAGCTATTTGGGAACTCAGTCACCTTTGATTACAGCCCATTCGCCGCCAGTATCGACCTCGTGCTCATTGACGCCGACCATACGTATGACTTCGTTAAGGTGGACACGGCAAACGCTTTTAAGCTGCTCCGTCCTGGAGGAATTATCATTTGGGATGACTATGTATGGGATGAGCGGTATCCCGAATGTATAGGGGTTACTCGGATCCTCAATGAGTTACAACAGACCAGACGTTGTTTTCAAATCGCTGGAACACGTTTAGCGATTTACCTGGACAGTCTATAGAACAAGGGTGTGGAAGTTGAAGATTTTGGTGGTATCCAATCTCTATCCCCCCCACTATGTCGGCGGCTACGAACTTGGTTGCCGCGATGTCGTAGAGGAACTTAAAGCCCGAGCGCACGATATTAGGGTTCTGACGAGTACCTATGGAGTGAACACGCCCCGAATTGAAAATGACGTGTTCCGATGGCTACGACTCTGCTTTGATAGAGAGCCTGATTGGCAGACCATTGTTCTTAAGGAAGTCATCAATCAGAAGGCCTTCGCGCAGCTTTGCGCTGACTTTCAGCCGGAAGTCGTTTTCTTGTGGAATCTGACACACATTTCGGTGTCGCTTGCCCATCTGGCTCAGGAGATGGGGTTGCCATCCTGCTACTATATCTCTGACAAGTGGTTAGCGACGTGGGAAATGGACCACTGGTATCAGCTATGGCAGAAAAGAAGACATGGTCTTAGGTTTTTGCTACCATTTGTGAGCCGTCCTCTAAAACTTATCCCACCTCCGAGCTCTTTAGATCTGAGCCACGCCATGTTTTCCAGTCGCTATCTGAGGGATGTCGCCGCGCAGGTAGGAAAGCCTGTAGCTCATACACCCGTCATCTACTGGGGTCTTAATGATCGCCGTTTCCCGTACAAAAGAGAGGTATGCGGTGACCCTAGGCGCCTACTTTACGTTGGGCAAATAGTGCCCCATAAAGGTGTTCACACTGCTATCCAAGCGTTGGGTTTGCTGCAACGCGAGCACGGTTACGAGCGCTTGTCGCTTTCGATTGTTGGGGATACTGAGTCTTCAGACGGGTACGTGTCTTATCTTAGAAATCTAGCCGAAACATTAGGTGTGAGGCAAAATGTCACTTTCGTAGGTCGTGTCCCGCGCGAGAAGCTGCCAAATCTCTACCATGCCCACGATATTCTTGTCTTCACATCAGTGTGGGATGAACCTTTCAGCATCACGCTGCTGGAGGCAATGTCGTGTGGATTAGCAGTAGTCGGCACGGCAACTGGTGGAAGCGCAGAGGTCCTCGAGCCCGAATTCAATGCGCTGACCTTTGCTAAGGAGGACGCCAGGCTTTGCGCGCAACAGATATTCCGATTGCTTAACGATACCAGGCTTTTCGAGTCGGTTCGCGAAAATGGTCGGATAACCATTGAACAAAGGTTCCGGATTGAGGGGGCAGTGGATTCTATAGAAGGGGTGTTGGCTAAAGCTTCTGCAGGGAAAAGAGCGGACAGGAAAGATTCCGGGTCAGGTCGAAGCGAACCGGTCGTCAAAGGTGACCCGTCGGAAACCCTTCGTAACGCTACCAGCTGGGCTGCAACTGGGCTCCGAATGGCTAACTATG
>JAHFOH010000079.1 GCA_023266955.1 Nitrososphaerota archaeon | reverse complement strand
CTTGTATTGCAGCCAGGACAGACAACCTCGGCCACCGGCAATGCGGGTACTGTCACTGCTGGTCTTAAGTACACAGTGAGCATAACCGTATCCGGACAAAACGGGCAATCATACTCCACATCAATCACTGACGTAGCCAGCTTCTAGGATAGCGAGGGGAGATGGCCCCCCATTTTTTTCGAGGGCCTAAGAGTAGGAGAGCAGTTTCTGAACTAGTTGCCGCTTCAGTTCTGCTAGTTGCTACACTAGTTGGTTTTGGAGTTTATTACGGTGTATTCCTCTCTAACTTATCCCTCAGTACATCTACGCTCATCGATCAGTTTCATAAGGGGGTAAGGGTCTCAGGACAGCAGATAGACCTTGCATATGACCGGTTTGAGAACGCCGGTCCATTGACTACAGCCTTCAAACTTTACGTCTACAACTACGGATTCGCAAATTACCCGTTCTATAGTATTATCGTGATTACTGACTCCGGAAATAAGTATGTCATTAATTCTGCTTCTACCACTGTCAAGGATTGCAGTACTACGGTAGTGGCAGGAGATTGTAGCACAGGCGCAGTCCAACTCTCAACCCAATCGTCCTCGTTCCCACAGCCGTTCTATACCCTTCCAGTTAAGAAACTGTACAGAATAGAATTCACAGTTCCTGACGTAATCTCGAGTCCACTCAAAATCGCTCTGGTAGGTACAGATGGGCGAGATTTTCAATGGAGGATTTAGATGTAGATGAGGAGAAGAAGGCGATCCAAGACCTACCGCGCAATAAGCACAGTAATCGGTACCCTACTCTTCATCTTCGCAGCTGTAGCAGCATTCGCAGCCTTCTCCGTAGCCAATATAGCGCAAAGTGACTACCAGAACGCTGCAAACCAAGCCAGCAGACTGAACGCAGCTAAGGCTCAGGAGCACCTCGTCATAAGCGCCTTCCGAGGTAATCTCAGAGACCCCACCAATGCTGTTTGGGTTAATGTAACGAATATGGGAGGCGTCACCTCCCAGCTTGTAAAAGTCATCTATGTCTATCACGATTCCAGCGGCTCACTCGCGGAAATTGTGCTAGATCCGAGCAATTGTGACCCCGTCGGGAAAACAATGCCCCCCGCGGCAAGATGTAGCTACAACTCCTTGGGCCTTGGCATAAGCTTCCAAGATCCGAGCCAGAGAGCTGCCATCGCTCTCGTAACTTCGCTTGGAAACACCTACTGGTACAATTTAACCAATGCACTTAGTGGATTCCAATCAGGAACTGGGGGCAGTGGTGGAAGTAGTTCAGGCTTCAGCGCCCTAGTGGAGGCTGTCGAAGGGTCCAATCCAGTCACCACCTCCTTTACTATTAACGGCACTCAATTCACCACACCTTGGCTCTTCCAAAATCTGAATGGAACATACATCCTCAACGCCTCTCCCACTGACTTTAACGGAAAACCGTTTCTTTACTGGTCCTACGGTAACATCGCCATCTCAACAAGCAGAACACTGACGATCACAACCGGGGGAACCTACACTGCAGTCTACGGGTCCCCCTACGACATCCTGGTAGAAGCAACACAGGGGTCCACTCCGGTAGTAGCGTCATTCACACTTGACGGAATAAGCTATGCGACACCACGACTCTTCACCGCCCTAACTGGACAAGTCACCCTTGTGGCCAGCAACTTCGACACCCTAGGCGACCCATTCCTCCGCTGGTCCAACGGCACTTCTACGCTAACAGCCAATGTAGCCCTAAATGTGACATCTGGAGGGACTTATGTTGCAGTCTACCAACAAAACACTGCGACTACCACATACTCAATTCTGGTAACTGCCGATGATGGGGAGAATCCAATAAGCGTCACCTTCAAGTTTGACAACACCAACTACACCACTCCCAGCATCTTCACTGGGCTTTCCGGTGCCCACACGCTCCAGGCCAGCCCCACTACGCCTGGCGGACAACAGTTCTTAGGATGGTCACAGAACGGAACAATAATCTCCACAACCACTCTCTTGACCGTTAACAACGCAGGCACATACACCGCGCTTTATCAACAATCTGTCACGAATTACTCCATCTTAGTTGAGGCAAGATCGGGATCAACCCCTATTGCTGCTGGATTCACTTTTGACGGCACCAAATATGTGGCGCCTCAAATCTTCTCAAGCCTCACAGGGTCGCATACCCTATCTGCAAACGCAACAAGTCCGGACGGCAAGAACTTCCTTTATTGGGAGAGTGCAGGTACAGTATTCTCCACTAGCCGGACGGTAAATGTCACCGCCCCCGGCACGTACGTTGCTGTCTATGAAGCACCTGGCTTATCCGTTATACTGGTGGCCAGTCCAACATCAGGCTGGCCACCACTCAATGTTCGCTTCACAGCCTTCCCTTCAGGAGGAACGGGGCAATACACGCAGTATGTGTGGACCTTCGGAGACGGAAGTACATTCACCTCTACCAATTCAACAGTAAGTCACGACTACTGTATTCAAGGCTGGCAAGTCTGTTCCAATGTGTCGCCCATTCCTCCTTACTTTGCCTTCGCAACTGTCACAGACTCCGCAGGGAAGACGGGTACTTCACAAGTCGTTGTAATCGGTATCTTAAACCCGAATGGACCCCCGGGAGGTGGGTTTGGTGGCCAGTCAAAGGTAGGTTTCCAATACGGACCAATTGAACTGATCTTTGCCAGTTACAACTTCACATCAGTTGTCCAGTCAGCAGATGGACTAATACAGGTCCAGTTGGGATGCTCCGGCTCAAGCACAAAATGGGTACCAGGGAGCAGCGTGGGAGGTACTGGGACTAGTAGTACGGCAAACATCGTCTTTCAGATGACTTTCGTGAATCACGACCCGCAGGGCAGGAACATCACACTTACGAGCCTAAGTCAATTTTACTGGCTATCCTCTCAAGCTGCAGCTACCACAACTTGGTCCATAATTAAACCTCCACCAGGCACTTCTCCAACTGGCTATCCAAACTTCGGCTACACATATGGATTTGGATCTCAGACTCCTCCAGTGCCCAGCAAGTTCTCTGCATACAATGACGCTACTCGGGTAGTAATACCAAACAATCCTACAAATGATTTCGCAACTGGAGGAATCCCTACGACAATTTACTTTGGTGCCAAATTCCAAGGGACCTCTACCGTCCAGAAAACCCCATCAACGGCGCAGAGCCCCTTTGGCTCTATCATTCTCTTGATAGGTAACTACGTCAAAAACGGGGTGGTCGTCGGAACATTCAGCCAAACCATCCCCTTCACAGCTCAGCAGGTAGTGAGCGGGGGTTGCTGAACAACTAGGTGAATTAGAATGAAGGCCTCAAACGTTGGAAAGAAGACTCCGAAGCAGATTCTGGATAGATTCAACATCACCTCTCTAAGAGCAGATCTCATCGACGAGACCAAAGTTCTCACCCGATACCCTATCGGAGCAGCAGAGGTGCTCATATTGGATGAAGATGGTAATGGAAGATACCTCATCAATGAGCCTAAAGTTACTCCAGAGGAAATTGAACTCTACAAGCTTCTAATGGCTTCACTGTACTACTCTCTCAGACCCACTCCGAAAATTCTCGATCCAGTAAAGTACATCGAAGACTTCATCACAGAATCTGCAGCAGAACTTGGTGTAGCTGACAGAGCCCAACAAAGCTACGAAACACTCCGTTACTACATCAGTAGAGACGTCATGGGCTACGGTCTCCTAGACATTCCCATGAAAGATCCCACCGTCGAGGAGGTAGAATGCGGCGGCTTCGCGTTACCGGTAACAGTAGTTCATAGGGACTTCACAGAACTCTGGAGGCTGGAGACCAACATCTCATTGACAACTGAAGAGAAGGTTAACCAAGTTGTTCAGAAACTAGCCCAGAAGGCAGGCAAGTCGGTTACAATCGCCCATCCTTTCGTGGATTTCATGCTTCCACAAGGTCACCGAGGCGCGGTAACATATTCGAGCGAAATTTCTCTTCCTGGTTCAACCTTTGATATCAGAAAGTTTCCTGAAGACCCGTTGACCGTAAGCCACATGCTGAAGACCGGGACTATCTCACCCCTTATGGCTGCATACTACTGGCTCGTTCAAGAACACCGAGGCTTCTCTCTGATCTCCGGAGCCATGTCTAGCGGCAAGACAACCATTCTGAACGTACTCTTGAGCATGCTGCATCCCAAAGCCAAGATCCTAACAGTTGAAGACACTCCTGAACTCAGAGTGGTCCACCGAAACTGGATAAGATTCATCACCCGATCCGCCTACACGTTAGGAGCAAGAGACATAGGACTATTCGATCTAGTCAAACTCTCCTTGAGATACCGGCCTGACTATATTGTCGTGGGAGAGGTCAGAGGAGAAGAGATTCAATCACTGGTACAAGCCGCAGCGGTAGGTCACGGAGCCATGACGACATTCCACGCCGAATCACCACAGGCAGCCATTGTACGAATGCGATCTCCACCGCTGAACGTGGGAGAAAGCTTCCTGCTACTCATCTGGGCCTTCCTGCAGATGGCGAGAGTTACTACAGGTGACGGTAGGCAAGTCAGAAGGGCCGTCTCGAGTGTTGAACTCGTCCCAGAATACACGTCATCTACTCCCTTCAAACTGAAGACCGTCTTCCAATGGGATGCATATTCTGACAGAATCACCCCAGAGGACCCTGAGGAAGTCGTCAAGAACAGCACGAGGTTGGAGCTAGTCAGACTCCTCAGAGGATGGACGAAAGACGATTTGGCTCATGAACTCAGCATAAGGGCAGAAGCGCTGCAAAACATGGTGACGGAGAAAGTCTACAACTACAGGGAAGTAGCTTCCAAGCTATTCTCCTTCTACCGCACTAATCAAGGGAATCGCGATTGAGATTACGTTTCCCGAGAAGCCACCTCACCTTCCTAATCACCGGAGTCGGTCTCATCATCCTGAGCTTTCTCCTAGAGACCAACGTAGTCCCGGCTTTCAGGGAAGCAGTGGGAAAATCTCTAGTCTCCGTTCTGCCAGCCACAAAGCAAGGGGCAGTCACGCTTTTGGGCATTCTTACGATCAGCTTGGGAATGGGACTCCTAATAGCCAGCTCAGTAGATCTAGCCAATTATCTGGTGGCTCGATCAAGGAAGCGTGAAGCCCCTATCGTAAATGACGTAACACTCCTGGGAAAAAGTTACACACGAACATTCACAGTCCCTAAGTTCGTCATAGAAAACGTCGTATTCAAGCCAATAGTTCGAGCGATGTCCAATTCACTCTCAGAAAGGATGGTTGCAGCAGGTGTAATCAGGAGTCCTGTGATCTACGTGAGTAGATTCGTGTTCTACGCCTTCATTTCAGCAATCGTCACCATACCTCTATCAATTATTCTTCTTCTCGTCCTCAATGAACCAAAATTACTGTTGATTAACGTGGCGCCTCTAATCTTCGTTTTGGCGCCTAGGTTCACAGTTGGATCTAAATTAGGTGAAAGGACGAAAGGCGTCGAAGACGAACTACCATACTTCGCCATGTTTGCAGCTGTTATGCAATCAGCGGGCTTGACGCTTTACCATGCGTTTGAAAAAATAATTGGTTCAGGAGTCTTCAGATGGGTGGAAGGCGAAGCCCTACTCATTACAAGGGAGAACCTATTCTTCGGTAAGACCCAACTGGAAGCCCTAGATGAAAGAGCCCGTCAACACGATAGCGAGCGATTCAAGACCTTCCTCCAAGGCTACACATCAGTTCTGAAGAGTGGAGGTGAAGTAGCGAGATATTTAGACGACAAAGCAAAACAGTTTCTAAACTGGACGGAGTTCAGATGGAAGATGTACGCGAACTCGAGTAGTGACATAGGCGAACTGATAATCTCCACCTTCTTCGCCATGCCCCTTATTATTATTGCAATGGCATTCGTCTATCCAGAGGGAACACTTGATGTCTTGGAACTGACCGTAGCGTTCGTGATACCCATTCTGACTATCTTGGCCTTCATGGGGATTGTTAGAGCTCAACCTAAAATCAATAACATCATTCAAGGGAGACTGAAACCTTCCATAGCAGCGACAGTAGCTACGCTAGTAGCCCTTATCCTACTTCAGCAGCCCATGTGGATCATCTTTGCAGGTGGCCTAGGGGTATTCTCAGCAGTGTTCGGATTGTCCACTCTATTCCAAGTTCGAGAGATACGGAAATCAGATGAAGCTCTCCCTCAGTTTCTGCGAGATATAACCGAGTTCAGAAAAATCGGCTACGATATTACTAAGGCGGTGCAGAGACTCGCATCCGAGAGAACCTACAACGGAATCTTCGACACCATTCTCAAGGATGTATCCAGACAATTGGAAATCGGCAGCACAATGACCGAGGTTTTTGTTAAAACTAGGTCATGGCTCAGCAGAATAGTCTTCTTTATACTAGGAGAAATCGTTGAGACTGGTGGAGGATCTCCAGAGCTACTTGA
>JAHFOH010000011.1:15382-19405 GCA_023266955.1 Nitrososphaerota archaeon | reverse complement strand
AACGTCAACCTTCCTATACCACTCTTAACACGTTTCGACCTGATTTTCGTGCTGCGTGATTTACCTGAGAGAGATAGGGATGAGGCTCTTGCGAAGCACGTCCTTGAAATCCATCGCAAGAGCGCGTACGTCACCGCCCCCCCGATCGAATTTGTTACGCTGAGAAAATATCTCGCCTATGCCAAGAAGCTGGATCCAGTGCTTACAAAGGAGGCTGAGGAGAAGATCTTGGATTACTATCTGCAGATGAGAAGCATGGGTTCTGAATCGATGATTACTGTAACACCCCGCCAACTTGAGGGATTGATAAGAATAGCGACCGCTAGGGCACGTCTCTTGCTCAGAGATAAGGTTACGGAGGAGGACGCGATCAGAGCCATATCGCTAATGCGTAGAATGTTGGAGAGCTATGCTGGCGTCGACGCCAAAACAGGAAAATTTGACCTAGGGGTTCTGCACGGCCGTCCACTTAGTGAAAGGAGCCTTCTCGAAATCGCTTTGGACACCTTCAAAACCCTTGAGGGCCCCGAAAAGAATCCTGTTGAGGGGAAGCGATTCGTGGAGGAATTAGTGAAAACGAAGAAGTTTAGCCAAGATGAAGCTCAAAGATTCCTTCAGACGCTTAATAGAAGTGGACAAATTTACGAGGTCAAGCCTGGATTCTATCGTAAACTCTAGCCGCTTTGAAACTGTCCTCCCTCGCTATTCCATCCGAATTATCGACCCTGCTGGAATCCCAAGGCTATTCAGACCTCTACCCTCCTCAGGAAGAGGCTATCAAGGCAGGAGTACTGGAAGGTCAAAATCTACTTCTAACTAGTCCGACGGCTAGCGGAAAGACACTTGTTGCCATTTTAGCGTCCGGTAAGGTTACCCTTGAAAAGGGTCGCAAAGTAGTCTACCTAACTCCCCTGAGAGCTCTAGCGAACGAGAAGTACGAAGAGTTCAAAGCACTGGAGGGCATTAAGAATTCAAACGGAAGAAAACTCAGCGTCCGAATTTCGACTGGCGACTATGACGCATCGGGTGAATCATTAGGGAAAGGAGACATCATTATCCTCACAAATGAGAAGTTCGACTCAGTCATGCGACATGGCGTCTCATGGCTTGAAGAAGTGGGACTCTACGTAGCTGACGAAGTTCACCTGATCGGAGAGCCACATAGAGGACCGACAATAGAGACCATCCTAGCCAAAATCATCTCATACTCGAAGGAGGCGCAGGTACTAGCTCTAAGCGCCACCATAACCAATGCAAAGGATCTGGCCAAGTGGCTGAGTGCAAAATCGGTTGATATCAAATGGCGCCCCGTAAGACTCGTGGAAGGAGTCTACGAATACGGTCAGATCAAATTTTCTGACGGTGCAGTCAGAAAAGTTCCGTCAACAAACCGTGGGGCTGCGATCGACGCAGCTACAGATACTGTTGCTGAAGGCGGGCAATCTCTCATCTTTACCGAGACTAGGAAAAGGGCTGTTAGCCTAGCGATGAAAGCAGCGGAGGTAACTCCTTCTCACCTGTCAGAAGAAGAGGGGAAAAATGCAGCTGAAGCCGCACAAAGGATACTTCGCAGTGGCGAAGAGACTGAACTGAGCCGTATCCTAGCAAGAGTTGTGGAACGAGGAGCAGCCTTTCACCATGCAGGACTATTCGCACAGCATCGGAGAATCGTTGAGGAGAACTTCAGAAACGGAATAATCAAAATTCTCACCGCAACACCCACACTTGCAGCGGGAGTGAACCTTCCCGCAAGAAGAGTGGTCCTAAGCAGCATCATGAGATATGACTCCGAATACGGTGGACCCGCACCGATCAGTGTATTAGACTATCGCCAAATGTGCGGGCGAGCGGGAAGGCCAAAGTACGACCAAATCGGTGAAGCAGTATTACTTGCAACCTCTTCAATCGACGCAGAAGAACTAACCAATGCGTACATCAAAGGTGAACCTGAACCGATTCGCTCTCAACTCAGTCGTGAGGGACCATTCAGAACTCACCTGCTTGCCACCGTGGCTACGATGCCCGGTATCTCTGAGGATGAGTTAGAGGATTTCTTCTCAAGAACTCTATTTGCAACCCAATATCATAAAGCAACAGTCCGAGCCAGCATCAGCAGAGCTTTGGACTTCTTGATTGGAGAAGGTCTCCTTGAACGAAGGCGCAAGCGTTTTATCGCTTCTGACTTCGGCCGCAGAATTTCACAGTTGTACATCGACCCTCTGACGGGCGTCAGTTTTAGAAGAGCAATGAAATATCTGCCTTCAGAAGGCAGGCACACACTTGGATTTCTTCATCTTATCGCTACCACTCCTGACTTCACGCCGAAGTTTCCTCTACGTAACAAGGATTGGGATGAAGCCATGCTCTTGATTGAAGAAAAAGGTGATGAATTCGTCATACCACTCCCCGAGGAAAGGAATTACGGCGCATTTAATGAATTCATGCAGGATTTGAGAACCGTTATGGTCCTAAATGCATGGATCAACGAATCGACCGAGGAGCGCATACTGGATGTCTACAGCGTAGAGCCTGGCGACCTACATAGGTCGGTCGAAAACTCTGATTGGCTCCTATACTCCCTGTTTGAGGTTGCAAAACTCGTCGAAAGAAATGATGCGCTCTCTGAGATAAACGCCTTAAGACAGAGAGTGAACTACGGCGTGAAACCTGAACTCCTGGAACTTACTCAACTCGAAGGCGTAGGAAGGGTCAGAGCAAGATCCCTCTATAACGCGGGCTTCGTCACTCTCAAGAGTCTGCGGCAAGCCAGTCTTGAAAGACTCGCGGCTCTTCCAAAGATTGGTTCAGCCATAGCTAAGCGAATAAAGGAACAACTGAGTCTTTGAGCAAATCTTGGTGAGTGATTATCTGACAAAATCTTTTTGTCAGGTTAAGGCAAAGCCTATACGTCGAAATCTAATGCGTTAGCGTGAGCATCATACCGTTATAGAAGCGTGGTTTCCACCTGCTCGAAGTAAACGGAATTGCTGCCTTTGTCGGGAGCACCGATGTAACCCCATACATCAAGAGATCTCTTAAGACACTCTCTCATAGAGCATGGAATGGATACGGGCTCATCACTCACGACTCTGTCATTAGGTTCGAAAATCTCGACGAAATACCTTCGGGAAAAGATGCTGCTATCGGACTATGCGTCTCATATGTATCTGATTCCGGGAACGACTTAGGGCTACATGGTAAAGTATTCGAAAGAACCGATCTCCATAAACAGCAAGTCTTCACCGAACTGCCCGAGGCCGATGGTGAGTTCGCCTTTGTAGATATGAGAGAGAAAGGCTTAGTCTTCGCTAGGGATAGGTTAGGCGTTAAACCGCTCTACTTCTCGCTGGAAGATGGCGTGATAGGAGTTGCCTCGGAGATCAAGGCTCTTCATGAAATCGGATTTTCAAGAATGGAGAACCTGATTCCAGGGAGCCTGTGTGAAGCCAGTCTTTCCAAATACTGGCTAACTCCCCCACCAGACTTCCCGACCGAAGCTCTGGGAGTTGATTTGGGAGATGCCGTCGCGGAAGTCACGAAGCTACTCAGTCAATCCGTGCAGCGTAGAGTCGACGGTAGGAGGGTGGCGATCAGTTTCTCCGGTGGATTAGACAGCTCCATCATAGCTTCACTTGCTTCAAAATTCACAGAAGTCAAGCTAATCACAGCTGCCGTACCGGGTTCGCGAGATCAGGCGGAAGCTTCTGAAGCTGCAGCCAAACTAGATTTGCCCCTGCACACCGTTGAAATCTCTGAGGATGAAGTCAGCCAGCAACTCCTCAAGATTCAGTGGCTAATCGAGACTCAAAATCCGATGGACGCGGCAATTGCTGTAGCCCTTCATTACTCTGCTCGTCGAGCTTCGGAATTGAAATGCGATACTCTACTTTTGGGTCAGCTAGCTGACGAGCTGTTCGGAGGCTACGCCAAGTACCTCCAAATGTACAGAGACGTAGGTGAAGACGCTACCGGGAGGGCAATGCTCCAAGACGTAAAACTTGCTTACAAGATGAACTTCGAGAG
>JAHFOH010000011.1:0-15282 GCA_023266955.1 Nitrososphaerota archaeon | reverse complement strand
CTTTTTGCGGAACTCTTGAGCAGGAGATGCGACAACTGCTTTGTCAAGAATGACAAGGTTATGGGTAGCAATCCCTGATTCTGCCGTAAGTGACGCCTCCGCCCTTCGAGAAAAGACCGTCAAAGTCGGAATTATAGGTCGAGCACTTGCAATATTCCGGGTTGAACGAGTGTACCTTTACACAGACGAACACGGATTACACCGCAGGGACGGGCTCCTTATTCGTCATCTACTCGAGTACATGGAGACTCCTCAGTACTTACGCAAGCGACTGTTCCCCAGAAGCAAACTTCTACAATTCGCCGGCCTACTGCCCCCTCTCCGAACTCCACACCATAAGCTGGAGGTCCCCCCCGAAAGGATTCGCATTGGAGAGTACAGGGAAGGAGTTACCGTGAAAAAGGAAGGAAACACTTTCGTTGATGTCGGCCTCGCACAACTTGTACCGGTTGAACTCGAAATTGAGCCAGATAGAAGGCTAACCGTCGTCTTCACTCAGCAGTTCCCACACCTCAAATGCCGCCCGGTAAAGAAGGAGGAAACTGGTGAATATTGGGGGTATGAAGTGGTAACTGCCCCGTCCGTTCTCCACCTAATCCGTTCAGCAAAGCCTGAGTTGCTTCTACTAACCTCCCGATACGGAAAACAGTTCGCTTCCATCTGGCCAGAATTCTTGAATCAAGTGCAAAAAGTGGAGACGATTATGCTAGTGTTTGGGTCTCCGAAACGCGGGTTATTCGAAATTCTTAGAGAGGAGAATTCAGACCCCCATGCACTTTCTGAATATGCTGTAAACACGATTCCTAAACAGGGCACTGCCACTGTGAGAACCGAGGAGGCCCTAGTCAGCACCTTGTCGATAGTAAATATTTCACTTGAAATTCACTAAAGATTTAAAACTGCACTAGATTCTCGGTGGCAGAGCGGCTGATTTCTTGTGGGTCATAGAAAGCACAGTGCTCCGAGGAGAGGATCTCTTGCATACCTACCTAGGGGTAGAGCTCCATCACTCGTCCCAGTCATAAGAACATGGCCACAGGTTACTTCAGACAAACCTCTGCTCCTCGGATTCGCAGGCTTCAAGGCAGCTTCAATAAATGTCATAACCATTGATGACCGTGAGCACACACCAAACTTCGGCAAGCCAATGTACAATCCAGCAACGGTAGTTGCCACGCCCCCGCTCCTTATGTGTGGAATACGCGCCTATCGAAAAAATGGGGGGGCATTACAATCTCTAACCGAGGTCTACGGAAAGGAGTTGCCAAAAGATCTAACGCGCAAAGTGAGGATTTCCCCAGGAAAAGAGGAAGCAGGTCTCAAACGTGTGGCAAAACGTTTAGCTGAAATTGTTCAGTTCTCCATGCTTGCTTATGTTCAACCCTCTGAAATCGGCCTTCCTCAAAAGAAGCCGTTCTTCTTTGAGATTCCAATGCGGGGAGGGGATAGGAATTCACAATTCGAATACGCAAAGTCACTTCTAGGTAAGCAAATGAAAGCCTCTGAAGTGATAAAGCCTGGATCCCATATTGACGTTGGAGCAGTAAGCAAAGGAAAAGGTTTCGAAGGACCCGTCACTAGACTCGGAATCAAAAGGAAGCAGCACAAATCAAGAAAGAGCGTAAGAGCAGTAGGCGTTTTGGGTCCATGGCACCCTGCTTCCGTAATGTATACAGTGCCTAGGGCAGGACAACACGGATTCCATCAAAGAGTGGAGTACAACAAGAGGGTTCTCCTGATGGGAAACTCGACTGAAACACCAATTAATCCGAAGGGCGGATTTCCACACTACGGCGAAGTCAAAGGAGATTACATGGTGGTCAGGGGCTCAGTGCCAGGGGCGGTAAAGCGGTTCCTCAAATTTAGACTCCCTCTGAGGCCTCCAACAGCTAAGATCCAACCACCCAAGATCATGGAAATTAGTCCCATAAGCGGGTGAATTGTTTGAAGGTTCCTTACTTTAGTCTAGACGGGAAAGAGACTGGAAGCATTGATCTACCCTTCGTATTCCAAACACCCTTCAGGCCTGATGTGATTCAGAGGGCCTATGTTGCGTTGGCGACGCACGCTCTGCAGCCACAGGGTCGAGACCCGACAGCAGGAATGAAGACAAGCGCCGAAGCATTCAATCCTCCTACGGGTCGAGGCATAGCCCGACTTGCCCGAGTCAAAGGCGAAGGATACGCGAGAGCAGGGCAAGCAGCTGGCGTCGCTAGCGTTGTTAAAGGCAGACAAGCACATCCCCCTCAAGTGGAGAAGCGCGTCTGGAAGTACATTAACGAGAAGGAGCGGAGGCTGGCAACCGCTTCAGCCATAGCAGCCACAGCGAATAAAGAGCTCGTCAAGATTAGAGGGCACGAAGTTGATGAAGTACCATCGCTACCGCTCGTAGTCGCTGATGACGTTCAGAGCATAGTCAAGGCGAAAGACCTGAAATCCGTCTTTCAGAATCTCGGGGTCCTGAAAGACTTGGAAAGAGCTCGTTCCAAGAAGATTCTCGCAGGTAAGAGTCGGACAAGAGGTAGGGCAACTAAATATCGAGTTGGCCCGCTTCTTGTGATAGCGCAAGACCTCGGTCTTAAGAAAGCTGTAGAAAGTCTTCCTGGCGTAGAATGTGTCCTTGCTAAAGACCTGAGCGTGTTGAACCTTGCTCCAGGCTCTCACCCAGGACGACTCACCATATGGTCCAAGTCAGCTGTAACTGGTCTCTCCCCTTCATTAATGGCTGTAGGTGACAGAAATGCAGGTTGAAGACGCTCTAAGAATCGTAATTCGCCCCTACATTACCGAAAAGACTTTCGATCTAATCGAGAAGGAAAATAAGATAGTTTTCTTAGTGAGTGGAGAAGCGACGAAGAGTCAAGTTAAACAAGCGATAGAAACTCTCTACGAGGTCTCGGTAGACTCTGTCAATACCGTCAAGACTATCAGAGGCAAAAAGGCTTATGTGCGCCTCACCAAGGGAAGTCCAGCCACTGAATTAGCGTCAAAACTGGAGCTGGTGTAAACCTTGGGTAAAAGAATCCTTAATCAGAGGAGAGGTAAAGGGGGCAGCCAGTTCCGGGTTCGTCCTGGACGCCTAGCACTTCAGGCGCGTTATCCTCTCGTTCTTGGTCATCTAAGTGCGTCAGGCGTTGTAACGGCGCTCGTCCATGATGGAGGACACACGGCTCCTCTAGCTCAGGTGCGATTGGATGGCGGTTCAGTGAGTTATTTGCCTGCGGCCAATGGCTTGGAAATCGGATCTCGCATACAGTTGGGGGCAGAAGCGCCTCCTGTTTTGGGTAATGTTCTTCCCCTTAGCAAAATTCCTGAGGGAAGTACTGTCTGTAACATCGAGCGAAATTTTGGAGACGGTGGGAAGCTGGCACGAACCTCAGGAGCTTCGGCGATCGTCTCCGCTCATACCCCATCTGGAGTTACGATAAAGCTTCCCTCTGGAAGGACTTTGTTCTTGAGAGGAGGATGTAGGGCCACTGTAGGTGAAATCGCAGGTGCAGGTAGAACTGAAAGACCTCTACTGAAGGCCGGCACAAGTTACCACATGATGAGGGCAAGGGGAAAATTGGGAGCCTACCCAAGGGTTAGAGGTGTGGCAATGTCTGCAGTCTACCATCCTTTCGGTGGTGGTCGCCATCAACATCCAGGAAAATCTACTTCAACATCACGGTATGCTCCGCCTGGAAGGAAGGTTGGTCATATAGCTCCCCGAAAGACTGGACGAAAGAGGATTCCGAGGGAGGTAGCGTCATAGACCAATGGTCAGGGAATTCAAGTATAGAGGATACACACTTGAGCAGATCCAATCAATGTCCTCAGAGACTTTTTTTTCTCTGTTACCGTCAAGGCAGAGGAGGGCTCTAAACAGAGGCATATCCGAGGAAAAGAGGAAGTTCCTCGAAGACATTAGAGCAGCTAATGAAGGCAAGCTAAGCACCCCCATCAAGACCCACGCTAGAGACATGATAGTGCTTCCATACATGGTTGGACTCACCATCCATATTCACAATGGAAAGGACTTTATCCCTCTAGAGATAAGGGCTGAAATGATCGGTCACTACCTAGGCGAGTACGTTCCAACCAACAAAAAGGTCGTGCACGGAACGCCTGGAATCGGTGCTTCCAGATCAAGTCTGTACGTCCCTCTCAAATAACCCAACTATGGATCAGCAATCCACTTAGCTCGAAGTTTTTGGCATTTCCGTAAAATGATTATCGCAAAAGTATTTATTGAGTGCAAATCGGCGGCTTAGCCGAATGGTGTCACTGGGTGCCCCATTTCAGGTACAGCTTCGAGGGTTTCGACCCACTTTTACATGTAAGGGCAAGTGGGAGAGAGGTAGGTGTCTCCCCTAAGGCAGCTAGGGAAGTTTGCACCAGCATCAAAGGGCTAATCCTTTCTGACGCGAAGAAACTGCTAGAAGACGTTATAGACCTAAAGAAGCCAATAGCCTTCAGGAGGTACAAGAAGAAGGCTGCCCACAGAAGATCATTGACCAATTTTCACGCGGGAGCTTATCCAGCGAAGGCCGCTCGGAAAATTCTTGATGTTGTGAACAACCTTGAAGCTAACGCTGATTTTAAGGGGATGGATTCGGAGAGGCTTAAGATTGTGCATGCGGCGGCTCTTAGAGGTCGACAAGTCAAGGCCTTTACATCAAGAGCCTTTGGCCGATCCTCCCCAAGTTTCAACACGCTCGTTCATATCGAATTGATAGCACGAGAGGTGTAGTGCCATATCCGCGGTTAAGAATGTATTGAAGAATTTCGCCAAGAATGTTGAGCTGGACGAGTTCCTTCAGAATTCAGTCAAGGACGCTGGCTACGGCGGAGCAGATATTCTGAAGACGCCCACCGGCACTAGAATCACCCTGTACGTTAGCCGACCAGGCTTGGTTATCGGACGGCGTGGCATTGGAATCAAAGACCTTACCGAAAAATTGGAGAAGAAATTTGGATTACCAAATCCAATGATTGCGGTCATGGAGGTGGAGGTCCCAGAGCTCAACCCAAGAATCATGTGCAGCAGGATAGCCTCCTCCGTGAGTAGGGGAACGGCGTTCAGACGGGCCGCCATATACGCACTGAACGCGGTAATGAACGCCGGAGCGATGGGAGCCGAAATATCAATAGCTGGTAAACTTCGCAGCGAACGATCCCACCACGAGAAGTATCGGGCCGGAGTTGTTCCGAAGAGCGGCGAGACGTCTAGGAAGGTTGTGAGGGAAGCTACTTCTGATGTACTCTTAAAGATGGGCTTATACGGGATAAAGGTAAAAATCGCTCCAAAAGAACTGCTGTCTCCTGAAGTCGAGATCATAGAAACGGAGCAGCAAATACCTGAGGGAGGAGGCGAAGCCCCTGCCTAGGCTCAAAGCGAGTGAACTGGGCAAATTGGAAACCAAAGATATGCGGGCTAAAGTCGCTGAGCTCAGGACAGAGTTAACGAAACTTCGAAGTATGCAGGGAAGGGGCACACTTAGAAAGGAGTCCGGGAAGGTCAGGGCGGTTAGGAGGGACATAGCCAGGATCCTGACGGTTCTCGCTGAAAAAACCTGATGATGAAATCCAGTGAGGAACTTTGAAGAACATAGGCATCAAAGTGAAGCCCCCCAAGAAATCATGTGAAGATCCTCGATGCCCTTTCCATGGTCATTTGAAGCTCAGAGGTAGAGTTCTACGCGGTCGAGTGGTCAGCAGCAAATCCCAGAGCACAATAGTCGTTGAAAGAGAATACTTACACTACGTTAAGAAATTCATGAGATACGAAAAGAGGAGTAGCAAAATACACGCACACCTACCCCCTTGCTTAGAGATCAATGAGGGGGACGACGTCGCTCTAGCCGAATGTCGACCCTTGGCCAAAAGTATCAGCTTCGTTGCAATTGAGAAGTTGGGTTTGTAGATGTCAACTAAATCAAGAGCTGTATCTGCGAAGGGAGTCGAGGAATTCAAACTCTACATTACCCGAGCCATCCCTCTGAACGCCGTAATTAACTGCGCCGACAACACCGGTGCAAAGAAGCTGCGCGTAATTATGGTAACTGGATACAAGGGTCGCTTGAGTCGGCTACCAGCTGCATCAATTGGTGATCACATTACAGTCGTGGTTAAGAAGGGGCCGCCAGAAATGAGGAAGCTGACATTCGGCGCGGTCTTAGTTCGTCAAAAATATCCAATTCATCGGATCAGTGGACTCCGCGTAAGCTTTGAAGACAATGCTGCTGTCATAATTACTCCGGAAGGAGAATTAAAGGGGACTGACATAAAGGGTCCTGTCGCGTTTGAAGCTGCGGAAAGATGGCCTAGGATAGCGAATCTGGCAGCTATGATAGTCTAGGGTGGAAACTAGTTGATACCCTCAAAAACCCGAAAAAAACTCTTCAACGCTCCCCTGCACGAAAGATCCTCTGCTGTTAAGTCCCATCTCTCGGATGACTTACAGGCGAAATACGGAAGAAGATCATTCAGGGTTAGGAAAGGGGACACGATGAAGGTGATGCGAGGAGAGTACAAGGGCATCGAGGGGAAGGTGACACGCGTTTACACAGATTCAGGGACAGTCTCCATTGAGGGCGTGACGAGAGAGAAGATTGCTGGCGGCAGAACGGTTCCAGTGAAAATCCACGCGTCAAAGGGCAGTATCACTTCCCTCAATCTAGACGATAAATGGAGGAAGACTAAGCTCGAAGAATCATCCGGAAAGGCAGAGGAGGCTGCCACCCCTTGACAATCATAAGGACGAAGAGATCAGTTGCTCCTGGATTCTGGAGGATCCCTAGAAAGGGCAAGAGATTTGTTGTTACCCCTTCATCTGGTCCACATACCTGGGTCGAGAGTTACCCTCTAGCCATCCTCCTGAGGGATATTCTTCGACTGGCTAGAACCTATAGGGAAACGAAAGTGGCCCTTCACGATGGGAAGATTCTTGTTGACGGAGTAATTCGCAGGGACCCTCATTTTTCAGTTGGGTTGATGGATATCATCGAAATAACGGCTCTAGGAAAGTGCTACAGAATTATCCCTTCAAAGGGTTCGCTAGTGCCTCTGGAGATTCCGGACTCTGAAAGAGATGTAAAGATTTGCAGGATTAGGGGAAAGCGTATAGTCAGCGGTGGTGCAGTGCAATACGCTCTGCATGATGGACGGAACCTTCTAGCGCGGGATTTAAGAGACCTGAAGCCTGGCGATTCATTACTGATCCAGGTTCCTTCGCAAAAAATGCTGAATCACATACGGTTTCAACCTGGTTCACTGGGGTTGATATCAAAGGGTCAGATGGGGGGGAGGGTAGGCAAGATTGCAACCGTGAGGCAGGCTACCTTGAGTCGCCCTAGTATGACCGAATTGAAATTTGATTCAGAAATGATAGAGATTCCGAGTGATCTCGTCCTCCCTGTAGGCGTCGATAAGCCCCTTGTAAAAGTTGAGGTGGGCTGAGTTGCAGGCGACGAAGGAACAGCTTCAAAACCCGATGAAGCGTATTCGAGTGGGCAAGCTAATAGTTAACATGGGCGTCGGAAAGGCTGGCGAAATTCTGGAGAAAGCGAAGCGCGTCATGGAGCAGGTATTAGGTCAGCGACCCAGCATAAGGAAGGCGAAGAAGACAATTAGGGACTTCGGTATACATCAAGGCGAGCCCATAGGTCTTGTAACGACCATTAGAGGGCCTAGAGCGTCCGAATTACTCAAGGGTCTGTTGACAACTAAAGACATGAAGTTGCCTTCCTCATCATTCGATGAGTTCGGGAGCATCTCCTTTGGTATCCGCGAACACATCGAGATTCCCGGCGTGAAGTATGACCCCGAATTGGGAATGTTTGGAATGGACGTGAGTGTTCTTCTTGAGCGACCTGGTTACAGAGTGATGAGGAGGAAAAGAGCCTCTTCGATCATAGGGCACCAACATAGGGTGAACAAGGAAGAAGCGATGGCTTACTTCAAAGAGGCCTTTGGAGTGGAGGTGTACGAAGGACGGTAAAGGAAAGACATGGAAAGCCAAGGAGGTATGGGAAAGGTGCTAGGTGGTGCAAGCGCTGTGGCAATTACACAGCTGTTATTCAGAAGTATAATCTCATGCTATGCAGGCAGTGCTTCCGAGAAGTGGCCGAAAAGCTCGGCTTCAGGAAATTTGAGTAAGAGATCCCAATGGGCGCTAAAGACATCCTAAGCAACCTATTCTCTACGATTTACAACAACGAGATGAGAAATAAGAAAGAATGTCTCGTCATTCCAGCCTCGAGGCTCGCCAGAGAGGTTCTAAGGACAATGCAGAGGCATAAGTACATTGGGGAATTCGAGTTTATTGATGACGGTCTATCAGGGAAACTGAGAATTCAGCTTCTCGGGAGAGTTAACAAGTGCGGTGTAATTTCGCCTAGGTTCAGCGTGGAGAGAGCGGAGTTCACCAAGTGGGAGAGGCAGTATCTTCCCGCTGTGGCAGTGGGTATCCTAATACTAACTACTCCTCGAGGAGTGATGTCGCATACGGAGGCTCAAGAGAATGGGTTAGGTGGTAGGCTCCTTGGCTACATCTACTAAAGAACGGAAGCGCCCAACCGCGGTTACGTTGGAGATGCCAGAAGGTATCAGAGCGAGTCTAAGCGGGTCAACTCTTTCGATCTCCGGACCCCTAGGCGAGACCAAGAAGGATTTCTTCAAGATGCCCGTCTCGATCTCTTTAGAAGACAAAACCGTAGCCATAAGGCCATTTGGAGCTAGGAAGGAGGATCAAGCTATAGTGAATACTGCGAGATCTCATGTGAAGAATATGCTGATAGGAGTCACGAAGGGCTTCACGTACAGACTGAAGATTGTCTTCGCTCATTTCCCCATCTCAATAAAGACCAAGGGTGACGAAGTCTATATTGAGAATTTCTACGGCGAAAGATTCCCCAGAGTCGCAAAGATAACTGGAAAATGCAAAATCTTAGTCGAAGGGGATGATGTAGTAGTTCAAGGTGTTTCGGTTGAAGATGTAGGTCAGACTGCTGCTAACATAGAGCAAGCAACGAAGGTGAGGAGAAAGGACCAGAGAGTCTTCCTCGACGGATTATACGTATACCATAGGAGTATGGGATCATAGTTTTGCAAAAGAAGCGGACTCCTGCCAAGAGAAGGGTAAGGAAAAAGCCCACGGTAGAGCTACCAGCGAAACCTACTACAAAAGAGTTGCTTAACCTTAGGAGAAAAATTTCTGCTCGAAGGCCAAGGTTCGTCAGACAGGAATCTTGGAGATACAAAAGAGTAGCCAAATCATGGAGGAAACCCAAGGGAGTGGATAGTAAGATGAGGTTGAGCGTGAAGGGTTGGCCTCGGGCTGTCTCCGTCGGATATGGTGGGCCTAGGTCGGTAAAGGGTCTACATCCATCCGGGCTTAGGGACATTCTAGTCCATAGCGTTGCTGAGCTGGAGAAATTGAATCCAGCTACCGACGCTGCGCGAATAGGTGCGAATCTGGGAGGCAGGAAAAGGGCGCAGCTCTCTTTAAGAGCCAAAGAACTAAGCATCAGAATCCTGAATCCCCTCAGGCTCACGGCAAGGGAACCGTGATCTATGGTGCCGAATCTTTCTGGGAAGAGGCGTACGGCAGCGGAGATCATGAAGGTAGGGATGAGCAGGGTGCGGATAGACCCGGAGAGCCTAGATAGAATGGAAGACGCAATCACCAGGGAGAGTCTTAGAGCACTCATCAAGGAAGGCGTCATCTACGCCATCCCCAAGAAGGGCATCTCCAGAGGAAGGTTAAGACTGAGAAGGCGGGCTGGGATTCGGCAGGGAAGGGGCTCCGTTAAAGGGGCTGCAGGCGCAAGAACAGGGAAGAAGACGCTATGGGTAAACAGAGTTAGGGCGATGCGAAGTCGGCTAAGAACTCTCAGGGAGAGGGGCGACCTAACTGCTGAGAATTTCCGCAGGCTCTATTCACAGGTAAAGGGCGGGCAGATCAGGTCACTTCGTCACTTTAGAGAAGTCGTGAAAGAGATCAGCCGGAGGTAGTGGGAAAAGCTTGCGAACTCGATATATCCCGATATTTAGAAGAAGAAGGGAAGGGAAAACAGACTACGCTTCAAGAAAGAAGATTGTCCTAGGCAAAATTCCCTTCGTTGCGCCCAGGATTAGTAACAAGAACATTTCAGTTCAAATTATTCGACCCACAATCCAAGGGGACCGAGTCTTAGTTTCGGCTCACGCGAGGGAGCTTTCGAAGATGGGTTGGAAAGGCTCCCTCAAAGCAACACCCGCCTGCTACTTGGTGGGCCTTCTAGCTGGGTTACGAGCCCCCAAATCTGAGTTAACAAAGGCAGTTCTTTACCTCGGGATTAAACCGTATGTCAAGAACTCCAGAATTGCAGCGATGGTTAAAGGTCTGCGAGACGGGGGTCTGAACATTACTGCGGATGAGACTACTTTCCCCGGCGACGAAAGAATCTCAGGCGTGCATATTTCGAATTGGGCGGAAAAAATCTTGGAGACCAAGATCCGGCGACCCATTTTTTCAAAGGAATTCAAGAAGGGTTTTGCGCCCTCGCAGCTCCAATCTCATTTTAGCGACATTCGGAATAATCTCATAAAGAGCATTGGAGGAGGCTCTGGTTGAGCGCGCAAGTCAAGGAGGCCCCTGCTCCTCCACCTTGGACTCCAAGAACGAGGCTTGGCTCGATGGTTGCGACGGGAAAGATAGCTTCGCTCGCAGAGGTTTTTGAAGCAGGATACAAGATAAAGGAGCCCGAGATAGTCAAAACCTTACTCTCAGACCTCAAGAGTAATGTTGTCAGTGTTGGGATTGTTCAGAAGCAGACTGATGCCGGTGAACTGACAAGATTCCGCGCCGTTGTAGCAGTCGGAAACGGAAACGGCTGGTTCGGCGTGGGTATAGGAAAGGCTAAGCAGATGAGGACTGCGATAGATAAGGCTACGAACGACGCACTTCTCAACGTCGTACCCGTACGACTAGGATGCGGCTCCTGGGAGTGCAGATGCGGAAGACAGCATTCCGTGCCATTCAGGACCACAGGAAAGGGGGGCAGCGTAAGAGTAGAGATTATCCCCGGTCCGAGAGGCCTCGGTTTGGTAGCTGGGGAAACCGTTAGAACTTTGCTGGACTTGGCGGGAATCAAAGACGCGTGGACGCGCACCTACGGTTCTACCAGTACGTCTTCTTCGGTAGCAAACGCGGTTTATGATGCCCTCAAGAAGGTCCATCTATTGGCTTCAGGTGTTACAAGATGACTGGCGCAATTCTGGTAGTCAACATGAGGGGGACAGCTAACATCCCCCATCCGGTGAAGAAAACGCTCCATCAGCTGAAAGTTCTCCGGCGCTATAGTGCTACTCTGGTCCCGGATACAGCAAGTTACAGAGGCATGCTTCAGAGGACTGCCAATCACTTGTCATGGAGTGAAATTGACCAAAAGTTCCTAACCAAACTGCTGGAAAAGAGAGGTCGGAAAGTCGGAGACCTGCCGATCCAGAAATCTGACCTGAAATCATTTGGCTACAAAACCATGCACACTATGACAAAAGAATTGACACAGGGAAAGATTAAGCTCTCCGACATTAAGACTCTGAAACCATATTTTCGGTTGCACCCCCCAAGAGGCGGATTGAAAAGATCGATTCGCAGAGCCTTCAGAGACGGCGGGATCCTAGGGGAAAACCCTGATTTGCTCAAGATAGTTGATAGAATGCTTTAACCTCCTTTCCACCAGCAAAAACCGTTATAACGACCGAGCAGAAATCATGGATTGAATTCATTGTCCGAATCGTGGGAGGGGAGGAGACGAAAGAGGTGGTTTGACATATCCGACGATGTTGACAGGTTCCTAGAGGATATGATGAAGAAGGCATTCAGGTCGGAACCCCACTTTGCGGCCAAACGGCTCACCCCCTTCGTCTACGGTTACTTGATCACGACAGCCCCGGACCACAAGCCAGTGATAAAGCAGTTTTGCAACTTTAGGTGAGGAGAAGAGGGCGATTTGCTCAGTGAAGTTAGGGATCCCATATCGAAGGTGATTAACCAGAAGGATGGGATAGCTGTTATCGCGGAGCCTCCCGGTGTATCGAAGGAAGGTATTGGCTTAAGGACAACAGCTCGCAGAGTCTCCATCAGCGTGGATACAGCTGCTCAAAAGTATGGCAAGGATATTGACCTACCCGAACCTGTCGAGGCTCCAACAGCCAAAGCCGCCTACCGCAACGGTGTCCTAGAGGTTAGGCAGAGAAAGGTAACATAGGACCCAGTTTTCACCGGAGGTATTAAGCTATGGCCACCGCCAAAAGAAAAGTCCGGAGGCTTAGAGGATCCAGATTTCATGGATGGGGGCAGGTAGGTCAGCATAGGAAAAGCGGAAGAAGAGGAGGAAGAGGCAGAGCTGGACTCCACAAGCACAAATGGACTTGGACAGTGAAGTACGATAAAGATCATTTTGGTAAGAATGTTTTCACCCCCCCAAATAGGGTCGAAGTAGGATCTTGGATCAATGTAGGGAGTTTGAATGAAATCTACCAAAAATACGAATCACACAGTTCAGATCAGGGTGACCTCCCGGTACTCGACTTGACTAAACTAGGATATGAGAAGTTGTTGGGTGGAGGTTCAGCTAGTCGTCCCCTGAAAATCTTGGTGAAGCAATTCACCACCACAGCCAAGGAGAAGGTGGAGAAGGCTGGAGGACAATTGGTGAAGGTATAGTCGCATGGGCGCTTTCTCAAATTTCATCAAGGGCGTAACAACAGTACTCCCCGAGATAAAGAAGCCGATTAGAAGCCCTACTCTCACTGAAAAGCTGCTCTGGACCGCCATCGCCCTAGCCCTGTACCTAACTATGGCTCAAATTCCACTCTATGGCATCCAGCAGGGAGGCAGCGACCCAAATGCCTACGCGAGGATCATTTTCGCTTCCAGTCGCGGTACCCTGATGGAGTTAGGTATCGGACCGATAGTCACTGCTGGTCTAATTCTCCAGCTCCTAAAGGGATCTGAAATAATCAGGCTAGACTTCAAGAAGCCAGAAGAAAGGGCGCTATTTACTTCAGCGACTAAGTTCCTCACCTTAATCGTCATTTTGATGGAGGCTTTAGCGTACCTCTTGGGAGGGGCCTTCGGAAGAAATCTGGCATCTACAACGATAGTCATAATCCTGATGCAGCTTTTCGCAGCGGGTATAGTGGTGATGCTTCTAGATGAACTCGTCCAGAAGGGCTGGGGGCTTGGAAGCGGAATCAGCCTCTTCATTCTAGCTGGTGTGGCTCAGCAAGTCATGTGGAGCCTTTTCAGCACTTTACCCACAAATCAGGGCGCTCTTGGAGTCATCCCATTCACAATCCAGATGTCATTCGTAGGGAAAGTGAGCGACGCGTTATTCAGGTCAGGGGGTTTTCCGAGCTTGTTTACCCTTGCTCTGACGATTCTGGTAATATTGGTGATTGTTTACGTGGAGGGGGTAAGAATTGAGGTTCCCATCACATCAACTCAATACAGAGGATTTGCTGGTGTCTATCCCATCAAGCTGCTCTACGTATCTAACATTCCCGTGATCTTAACCTCAGCTCTAATTGCGAATCTTACTTTCCTAACACAGTTCTTATCGGTCAATTATTCGGCGAGTCCTTTCCTGACGTGGTTCGCGGCTTACAACTCCACTAATCCAGGGCAATTAACCGGCGGTCTACTGTATTACATGACCTCACCTCGCCTGCCGGAGAACGTTGTGCAGGAGCCTTTGAGAGCAGTGACCTATGTTCTGTTCCTAGTCGTATTCGCCATAATGTTCGCAAAAATTTGGGTGGAGATAGGTGGGTTATCTCCTAAGGCTGTTGCCAAAAGTCTCCTTGACGCTAAAGTTCAAGTGCCGGGATTCAGGAGGGCTGAAGATTCTGTTGAAGGAATCCTGTCCCGCTACATTCCCGCCGTTACCATTATAGGAGCTATCTTCATAGGCCTCTTGGCTTCGACCTCTGATCTTCTAGGCGTCTTCGGCTCGGGCATTGGAATACTCCTTATGATTGACATCCTTCTCCAGTATTATCAGCTCCTCGTAAGGGAACACGTCGAGACCATAATGCCCAGACTCGGTGCAGTTCTTGGCAGATAATAAGAGGGTAGTGATCGTAGGAATTCCAGGAGTCGGCAAGACGACGGTGATTTCCCGGCTGGTTCAGACACTCCAACAGAAAGGGTCGGAGGTCAAACATGTCGTTTTCGGAACGGTAATGCTGAATAAGGCTGTCAAGAAGTACGGGATAAGGCGGAGGGACGAATTGAGGACCCTTCCTGTTCATGCACAGAGGAAGCTTCAAGTTCAAGCTGCAAACGCCATAGCTAAGATGAAGGCAAGTGTATTGATTGTCGACACTCACCTTTTCATTAAGACAAAGGAGGGTTACTGGCCGGGGCTGCCTTTCGATGTGCTCAATGCTCTAACCCCCACGAACCTTGTGCTTCTGGAAGCGTCGGCGAGCGAGATTCTGGAGAGGAGGATGAGGGACAAGAGCAGATATCGTGATGCATTGGAAGAGCCTAAGATATTAAGAGAGCTTGAGCTGGCGAGAACGATGTTCGCTGCCTCGGCTGTTGTTACAGGAACTCCGGTACTCACCGTTAGAAACGAACAGGGGCGTGTCAAGAAGGCTGCCAGAGAGATTTCTACATCTCTGGGTTTTACATAGATGAGTGATTATGTTAGAACCTCCATTATCCACCGTCGTGGTCGCTCTTCTCGCGGTGGGTGTTAGTCTCATGTATGGTGTGGGAACACGACGACTCACTGATGTCGAAAGAACTAAGCGAATAACCGCGGAAGTTAGCGCTTTCCAGAAGGAGCTGAGGGAAGTGCTTTCGAAGAAGGATAAGGAAAGAGAGGCAAAGCTGAGGAAAAAGGAGCCAGCAATAAAGAAGCATCAGGCTGAACTTTTCAAGCAGAATTTGAAGCCGACTCTCCTCTTCACAGTTCCACTCCTTCTCGTATGGTACGCCGTTCTCCCCATCTGGATAGCACCTTTGAACCATATCGTGGCTTACTCGCCCATCCCTTTGGACTTCATACCGTTGCTTCAGTTGACAGTTCCAGGCTCAGGTGACCTTTACCTATGGTCTTGGTACCTAATCTGCTCCTTTGCCTTTGCCACAGTGGTTAGGAAGCTTCTCAGACTGACCTAGCCTAATTCATATGGTGACAGCTCAACTGGTACTCTTGGTGATATCTGGAATGCCAGCAGTCGGGAAGTCAACGGCAGCTAAAGCTCTGGCTGACCGGTTCGGGTTGAAGTATTACTGTGCCG
>JAHFOH010000251.1 GCA_023266955.1 Nitrososphaerota archaeon | reverse complement strand
CCGTAGCCGATGCTTAAACCGCCTGCCGCAAGATTCACAAGTCTTTGTATCCTATCACTGCCGAACCTTGTGAGAGGATAGTTCAGTACAATGCCGTACGCCACCATCCCCGCTACTACACCTACGCTGAATATGGCGACACCCAGCAATATCCCGAACAGAGTTGTGAGGCTTAGGGAGATTGTGAATAAGAGAAGTAGTTCATCATTGCTGGCGAGTCCGTGAACTATTCCGATTCCAAACATATGTTTGTGGTAATGCTCCCCTCCACTCCCTCTTAAGTGAAAGTGGCGATGTTCATGGACTTCGCCACCGTGCTCATGTTTATGCCTGTGAAATAAGCCAATGTCCTTGAAGGAGAAGACTCCAAGGGCTATCAGCATAATCGCTACAATAAAATCAAAGCGGCTAAGGAAAGCCGATAGAAGTGATTCCTTGAGGCTGTAGAGAAGAAACATCACTGCTGTCGCGGTGAGCATGTGTCCCCCCGCCCAGCTCATGCTCATTTTTACCGTGTTCCGGACGGACCTGGTTCTGGTCAGTAGGTTAGAGACAGCTAAGATATGGTCAGCATCATAGCTGTGCTTCACCCCCAGCAGAAAAGCAAGTAGGGGGAGGAGTATCATTCTATGCAGTCCAGTAATTTGAGACGTTAGGTCTCCAGTTTCAGTTTAATTTGGCTACCGACGAACCTGGCACTAGCAATCCCACGCGAGCGATAAATCTGAATATCTACAGTTGGAGTTTCACCAGCGTGTAATTGAGAACGGTCGTCGATTGTCCCCCTAACCTCAAGATAGTCTCCAGCATCTCGCACATCGGTTACGCGGACGATTCGAGACAGTCCAGGCAAGGCGATCGTGCTCATCAATTCCGGAGGGCCCGCAAACACGGTCTTCGTTATGATCCCTGAACGGGTGGTTAGGTTCACAGTACCTTGCACAACGTAGGACGCGTAGCTTGGGAATGGTCCCTGTGGGATTCCAGCCACGGCGCGGAAGGTGAAGAGATCCTTACTGGTCGGACTTAAGAGTCTCTTTGTAGATAGCAGGTCCTTCGTAGGCAGCATGACGCCAAGTGCAACAGCTCCGGAGCCTCCGCTAACCAACTTCAGGAAGCGGCGTCTATCGATTTCTTCCATATTTTTCACCTCCTATGGGTTCCCTAAGTAGGGGAAAGAGCTTAGCAGGTTCGTGTGGGTTCCCACCATGTCCGTCGTGACCAATCCCTTCGACACGAGCCCAAGCTCTATATCGATAACGTCATCATCAAGCTTCCGACCATTGAGGAAGCCATCCAAGCTCATATAGTCGTACTTCAGAGTGTCTGGTAGTAGGCCTACCGGAAAGCCCGGTACTATACTAGTAGTCACGATGGTAGTCGCAGCCGCCGTGCTGTAACTGAATGAGGTGAGTACTTTCACAAAATCATCCGTGAATCGTGAGAGATCGGTGCGCGGTTCAGCACGGTTGAACTTCACCTTATTCTGCCCCTTATTGAAAACTGTGTTGATCGCTGGGCGGCCCATCCGGTCCACCTGCAACATATCTCCGTTTTCGGGGATCAAGCATCGAGCCCAAACACCTGTCGTCGTCGGCGTGGTGCCGAGCTTAATGTTTGGCATCTCGAGAACGATCCCGAACACTTTCTTGTCCGCGAAGAAGTCACTCCCAGTGAACGAGAAGGGCGGAGTTGCGAAGAACCCCAGGAGGTCGAAGAAGAACGGGTCGCTGCGGATTCCTGCAAAGAACATGAAATCGCCGGAGGTTGTCACGTTGTCGGCTGCTACTGGGTCTAAAGGCGTCACCGGTGCATCCGAGATAATCACCTCTCCGATATTATCCCGTCCTATTGCAGCCGAGCCAACAGCCCGACGAACAGTCGCCGTCTGGCTTCCACCAGAGACAGGCGAGAATTTGATTCGGAACGCGATATTAGCAATCGCGTCTCCATCGGTGTCGACCTTCAGCTCATACAACGCGTCATCCCTGAAAGAAGATGCGAAGGCGGGAGCGAGAGGATTCACGTTCATGACGAGCACTGTCTTAGTCCCATCCAGAGTTGAAGCTAGTCCGAATCCCGGTGGGTGAAATGCATAGACATCCGTGATGTCTATCCTAACGTCTCCAGCAGGGGGTCCGATGAGATGACCCTCGACATCAACCAACCCAGGTACATCTAGGTGGTCAGCCATTTAGTTGGCCTCCTTCAACGCTGAAAAACGGCGAAGTATACCTAAGGTATGCAGTATC
>JAHFOH010000250.1 GCA_023266955.1 Nitrososphaerota archaeon | reverse complement strand
CTGGAAATCCCAGAGCCCTAATACGAAGTTGTCTACTTTTAATTCACCGTAACAGAATCAGGTCATCTCACTGTATGTTCTTGCAACGACCACAACCTCGAATGTTGTGGTAGGGGTTCGGGCTGCAATTCAAACGAGAGCAAGAGCCCAAAACTGATCGTCATTAGTACCCTCAGGATTGGAGAACTTCACCCTCCCCTCCTTCGTAGGCTCAAGCGTTTCAATATTCAAGCGATTGATGATGATTAATTGTGACCAACGGAGAGGCCCTTCATCGAAGCACAGGACTTACACCCTCGTAAGCTACTTACACCCCTGTAAGCGTTTCGAAAGGCTCCTTCCCTCTGCATGCCGAGTCATCTCCGGGGATCTGGGAATAAGCTCCATGCAAGGGGACAAATGCCTTGCGTGACTAGCCCAGGGTGAGACTGAGGAGGAGGTGGTCTCTAACATGAGGCAGGCTATAGAGTCGTTTTTGGAGTACCTAGAAGCGAAAGCGAAACTGCAAAACAGAGCTAGAAAAACAGTCTTCAGTTTTCCGGAAAAAATAAAAAATTCAATGATCTTTTTTCTGTGAGCAGTCCTACACGGTAGCTCTTCGACGATCTTTCTTGACACTCTCTACATTCAGCGGATAAGAGTAGGAGAGACCCTCTTGAGCATCGAACCCGGCTTACCCCGCTTCTTTAGAAATCCGTCTCCGCGAGTAGCCTTTAACAAACGCATAACACACACTCAGTTGCGGTGGAAAATATGGGGTTCGTCGATTATCATGGAAGACATATTCGGCTTACCGATGCTCAAAGATCTCACATCTCCTTCTTCCATCCTGAAACACTAATTGACATTACAAAGATAGAAGCCACGTTACACGAACCAGATTTGCTTGCTCAAGGCGCTACAAAGGATACCCTAATTTACTACAAGTTCTTTCCAGAGACAATTGTCACAGGGAAGTTTCTCGCCATAGTTGTAAAACAATTAGATGACGAAGGCTTTATAGTTACCGCGTACTTCACCGATAGGATCAAGAGGGAAGCTATTTGGAGAAGAGAAAGCTGATAGTCAGTTACGACAGAGAGGCCGACGTAGCATACCTAAGCTTCGGAGACCCAAAACCATCTACCACTGAAGAAGTCAACGAGTACGTGCTTGTAAGACGCGATCCTGAAACAAGGGAAATTAGAGGCCTAACCATCACCAACTTCAGCGACTACTTCAGAATCAATAAGGAGATGAAATTGGAAATTCCTGAGCCCTAATATGCAGTATTCTACTCTTGATTCACCAAGCTTCTTAATGTTTCTCTCAAGATCTAGCAATGGCAACCCTGTTTAGGGCTTCGGTACTCCCATCACCCTAAAGGTCGGATCCCCTCTTCTAGGCTACACATGCTAGACTAAGAGCCCAGAACTGGTCATCATGCTTCTTCTCCTGATGTGAAAACTTCAGCCTCCCCTCTTTCGTAAGCTCAAAGGTTTCAATATTCAACTGATTAATCAGCTCTGGATCATACGGTATCTGCAACTTCTTTTCAAGCATAATCTGTTTAAGATGACCAGCAACCTCCTCCTTCACTTGCAAAGTAAGAAGAATTCCTTCAACATCCACCACCCCAGCATTCTTCATATCCTCCACCACGTATTCACTAACACCAGTCTGTTCAACCATAATCTTTCGAATACAATTGAGCGTACTTTGAGGCATATTCACATTTGATATGACTGTCGCGATATTCACGTAACCGGGCGTCGGCATGGGCCTAAGGTGGGAACTGGCTCTACATTAAGCTATGTTTCAAATCGGAGTTGAAGAGTTGCTGTCAGATTTGACTTCAGAGAGTCTTGTTTCCTTTTGCTTTGTTTCTACCAGATGTATGCCCTACGTACCTATACCAATGTGACAGTGGGAGAAATTCGCTACGGTACTAGTAAGAAAAGAGGTAAAGGAAGAAACTCAAACTGCGGGTGTAAATTACAAGCTCAGTACCGGGAGCCGTTCAAAGAGGAACGATATGCTTTAGCTCTATTTCCCTCTGTCTGTAGTCTGGGCAGACTGCTGCAAGCCGCTTTGTTGATAGCTTGACCGATACGAGAGAATCTTGGAAGACCCAGGAATCGAGATGCGTTTTGAACCAAGTTTTTCTATGTTCTCTTTAGCTATGCTTCGGAGCCCGAAAGCATCAATGAAAGAGTTGACCTTCGACCAATGAATACTTTTGCCGAGTGTCCTTATGAAACGTGATAGCCTCATTGC